>JACCSL010000041.1 GCA_013812995.1 Ardenticatenales bacterium
TTTCCACACTGCCCTGGTCCACGCTCATGCGCCGGATGAACGATTGATCGATCTTAAGCGCGTCTGTCGGAAAGTCGTGCAGGTAGCTCAGGGAGGAGTAGCCCGTGCCGAAATCGTCGATATAGAGCTGGACATTCAGCGTACGTAGCTGGGAAAGCAGGCTGATCGAAGATTCCGCGTTGCGCATGATGATGCTCTCGGTAATCTCGATCTTGAGGCTGCGCCCATCCAGCCCCGTACTGCGTAGCACCTGGCTGATCTGCTCAACCAGATCAAGCTGCGCGAACTGCGGCCCGGCGAGGTTCACGCTGGCATTCAGGGGTGGATGGGTCGGAAATTGTAGCTGCCAGGCGCGGACCTGCGCGCACGCCTCCTTCAAAATCCACCGCCCCATCGGGATAATCAGCCCGCTCTCCTCGGCGACAGGAATAAACTCGTTGGGGGAAACGAGCCCGCGCTTGGGATGCTGCCAGCGGATTAATGCCTCGAAACCTGTTATCTTGCCACTCGCCAGAGAGACGATAGGTTGATAGAACAGCTGAAACTCCTGCCGCTCGATGGCCTGGCGCAGGGCGGCCTCCATCTCCAGCCGCGCCATCGCGCGTGTGTGCATCACCACGTCAAAGACCTCGTAGCGCGCCTTGCCCATCGTCTTGGCACGGTACATCGCCATGTCCGCATCGCGCATGACATCATCTGCATTGTCGTATCCCGTGGCACTCAGCGCGATGCCGATGCTGGAGGTGATTTCGATCTCCTCCCCGACCAGGTAGAAAGGAACCAATAATTCGGCCTGGATGCGCTCGACGATACGGGTCATGTTGCTGACATCTTTGATATCGTCCAGCAGAATGGCGAATTGATCCCCGCCCAGCCGCGCCACCGTATCCCCGCCCCGCAGACAGAGTTCCAGGCGGTGAGCTACCGCCATCAGAAGTTGGTCCCCGAAGGGCGGCCCCATCTTCTCGTTCAACTCCTTGAAACGGTCCAGGTCCAGCAGGAAGACCGCGAAGAGGAAATCCTTGCGCCGCTTGGAGCGCTTGACCGCGTCGGTGAGGCGGCTGAGAAAAAGCGCCCGGTTGGGTAGCCCAGTCATCGGGTCATGCAGGGCATTGTGGAGGAGTTGCTCCTCGAAGTGCTTGCGGTCCGTGATATCCGTGAGGGAGCCCGCCAGTCGCGTCACCTTCCCCATCTGGTCTCGCACCGCGAGGCCACGGGTCAGAACCCAGCGATAGCTTCCGTCCTTGTACAACATGCGGTACTCGTGCTCAAAATGGGGCGTGAGGCCATCCAGATGTGCGCCGATCTCCTTGCGAACGCGCTCGATGTCCTCGGGGTGTACGCGCTTGAACCACTCGTCCGGGCTGCTGCCCACCTCATCGTCCTGACAGCCAAGCATGGTCTTCCAGCGGGGGGAATAGTAGACCTCGTTGCTTTTCAGATTCCAATCCCAGAGGCCATCATTGGCCCCACGAACCGCAAGGACATAGCGCTCCTCGCTCTCGCGCAGCGCCTCCAGCGTCTGCGCGCGCTCCAGCGTGTGGCGAATCGAGCGCTCCAGAAGCGTGGCGGTAATCTGCCCCTTGACGAGATAATCCGATGCCCCCGCCCGGATCGCTTCCACATCGACCTCGTGATCGCCCTGACCCGTCAGGAGAATGATGGGCGTGCGGTACCCCCGCTCGCGCACCTCCCGCAAGAGATCGAGCCCGGTCGCGGAGCCCAGACGATAGTCAAAGAGGCAGAGATCGTGGGCATTGTGCCCCACAGCTTCCATGCCCGCCTCGTAGCTCGTCACCCAGTCCATTGCAAACTGCCCGGTTCCTATCTCGCGCAGCAGGTCACGGGTAATGATGTAATCATCTTCGTCATCCTCAACCAGCAACAGGCGGATTGGGCCGCTATTCATTCTCCCTGCTCCTTTCAGCTAACCCCTAAGCGCCACTGTTATTTAACCAGAATTCCGACCTGCTCAAAAGTGCCTCGAAAGACGCCAAACGCCATGGCGTTTAGGTTAAAAATACCCCTTGAAATCACGGCAGAAGGTTGTACAATAGCTTTCAACCAATCACCACTTACAGCCATCGCCCGTAGAACTCTGGCAAGCCTTGCTTCCCTCCAGTGAGGCTCTCCTTGATTTGGAGTTGGGTCGCAGGCGCGTGGCAAGGAGATTCTATGGCAAGCAGTGTATTAAAAGGGGCCGGCTCCTACGTGTATGGGATCGTCTCACTTCTGTTGTCGGGTCTTCTGACCTTCTATTTCTACACGACGCTTGGCTGGCATCCCTACAGTGCCTGGGTAGGGGCTGCCAGTATCGCCGCCTTCTTCATGTATGGAATTGACAAGGTGCAGACCGACAAGAAGCGCAAGCGCGTCCCAAACAACGTCCTCGACGGTCTCGCGTTGATGGGTGGCTTCCTTGGCGCGTGGCTGGGGATGTTCGGTTTCTGGCATCAGGTGCGCCGCTTCTCGGCGTGGTTCATCCTGATTGCAAGCCTGGTGATCCACGGCGGTATTCTCTACTATTTCTTCTAGTGGTACGTCAAGCATCGTTGGATGAGACCGTAAAACGTACCTGCTTCTGACGGAATATGTGGTATGGAAGATCGGGAAGCGTGCCATGCGAGCCCTCTCCCCCACGTCG
>JACCSL010000044.1 GCA_013812995.1 Ardenticatenales bacterium
CCAGCAGGATGGGCGAGTTCAACGAGGTCGTGGGCGTCGGTTCCGGTGTAAAAGTCGGCTGAAGGAAAGAATTCGGCGTCGCGGTGGGCAGAACGAGGGTTTCCACGGTCGCGGTGGGAATCACGGCAACCGGAGGACTTCCAGGGAGGTCTTGGGTGGTGGGCGGCGCGCCGCCACTCACGATGATGTCCACGGGCGTGCCAGGGAGCACAGCCAGCCCCCGCCGGGGGTTCTGCTCAATGACGCGCCCCGCCGGGATGAGCATGTCATAGGCGGTGCGGCGAATACCCAGCCGCAATCCGCCCGCCTCCAGGGCGGTGCGAGCGTCCTGCTCCGGCTGCGCATACAGGTCCGGCACCACGCGCAGAACGATGGGCTCCGGGAGGGAAGAGACTTCTACAAGAATCGTATTGTCAGCGGCGGGCAGAATTCCCTCCGGAGCGCACTCCTGGAAGGAGCCGGGGAGCGCGCCCGCCAGCGGACACTGCATCACGACCACGCCCGGCGGAAGGTTGGGGTCGTTGCGGAAGCCGACGATGCTAACGACATACTCCTGGTTCCAGGCCAGCGTCACCGCCTCGTTGTAGCGCAGGAAGGGCGGCCCTACCAGATTGGGCACGGTTTTGATGGCCGGTGTCGGCGTGCCCGCTGCGACCTGCGTTGCCGGATTCTGCAATACCTGCCGAACCAGCAGGAGAATGACACACAGGAGCAACGTGATAATGCCCCCCACCGCGTAGCGTACCCAGGGCGGACGAGATACCGTCGTCACCCGCTCGATGCGCTCGTCCACTGCCTGGATAGGCGGTGCGACAGGCGTTGGACTCTCCAGGGCCTGGAGCAGCGCGCTGGCAAAGGCCAACCCGTTGGGCGGACGCGAGGCGGGGTCCGGGCTCAGCGCCCGCAGCAGAACTTGCTCCACGATGGTCGAGATGTCGGGGTTGAAGCGGCGGGGCGAGGGAAACTCGACAGGACTGCTCACCTCTGCTGCCCCAGCAGGCAGAGAGCCGGTCAGCAGTTCATACAGGATAATCGCGAGGCTGTAGATGTCGCTGGCGGGCGTCATGGGCGGGATGGGGAGTCGGAGCTGTTCCGGGGCCAGGTAGCGAATGAAGCGATCAGGGATTGCCTCGTCCAACCGCCGCAGCGCAATGACCAGTTCGCCCGACTCCCATCCCGTGATAAAGGGATGCGCGTGCTCCAGCCCCTCATCGGTTACATAGATATTTTCGGGGTTGAGCGCCCCATGGGCCACCCCCTCGCGGTGGGCGACGCCAACGGCGCGGGCAATCGCGGCCAGCAGCCGCACCGTGTTTCCCACGCTCATCGGTGTATGTTTGGCTGCGTATCGTCGCAGGGACATGCCCTGCGGAATCGCCTCGACCTGGTAGAGGGCTCCATCGGGGAGTCGCCCATAGGAGAGGAGCCGGGGAATGTGCTCATCGTCCACGGCACGGATACTGAGCATCTGCGCCCGCCAGCTATCTACAAAATCCTCGTCCCGGTTGGCGGGCGGGCCAATCCGCTTGATCCAGACAGGGATGCCCTCGTCCAGGGCAAGCCCCGTAAAGACTTCTACTGAGCCCTGCTGAATCAGGTGCTCATCCACACGAAAGCGCTCTTCGAGCGTGGTGCCAATCATATTGTTGATTCTCTAAAAGGTGAGGTGTTTATTTTGATGAGTTGCTCAGGCCAAGGCGCTCGAAGAAGCGCTGCTTCACCTGGACATTGTAGACCTGCCACTTGAGGTTCTGGTAGGTTTCATCCCGATTCCCGCTCAGGAAACCAACAGGAATCTCAAAGCCGCCCGCCGCGCGCTTGCCACCCCCAAAATATTGCCCCTGCCGGCTCTTGCCGAAGGCGCTTTTGAGGAGTTCATCCGGGTCGATGGTCACTTTGGCGGTACGGAGCGAGCCCACGACCGCCTCCTCTTCCTCGCCTGCGACCAGGCCGAAGACGATGGCGGTGTGGACATTTTCTTCCGTTAGCAAGAAATCGGCCGCCTGGGGAATCGCATCGCGATCCTCTGCGCGTACGTAGCCGATCCCGCTGATCGAGAAGTTTTCGCGAATCTCTCGATTTTCCAGGGCGCGGCGAATAATCTCCATGACTGATTTCGAGCGGGACTGACTCATGATCTCTGTCAGGAGCCCATAATCGTAGTAGTCGCTCAGGAATGCGGCAGCCTTGAATTCTTCCTGGTGCGCCTTGATGAAGCCATTCGTCTCCGTTTGAATGCCATGCATGAGCGCCGTGGTGAGACGGCGATGTTCGGAGCGTTTGGGGTCCAACTTCAGGAGGCCCTGGCGAATATACTCGACATAAAGTGTCGCGCAGGCACCTACCGGACGGATATCGGTGTACTTCGCGCGGATCAAGTCCTGTATCTCGTGGTGATCCACGATAACGAGAGGGGGAATATGGGCTTCGGAGAGGCGCAGGGTAACGCTGCTGGTCGTGCCCTGATTATCCACGAAAACGCTGCCGCTGAACTGCCGCAGGTCGAAGCCATCGGTGTAGCGTGTGAGCTCGACCTCCAGCAGGTTGACGAGAGCCAGGTTTTGTTGGTGACTGATTCTGCCCGCGTAGAGCAGCACACAGTCGATGTCATACTGCGCGGCAATCAGGCGGTGGGCCCACCCGGACGCGATGGCGTCCGGGTCCGGGTAATCCTGAAGTACGACTACATGCCGCTCGCCACGATGTTGTTCCAGAAGCTCGACCAGTCGATTGACTATCGCAGAGGGCGAGGGGCTCTCCGTATTCTCTTGCAATTGCTGCTCCATCCCAGGCCCTCCTTTTTGAGGTGGGCCGATTATAACAGGCACAGAGGGCACGGCAAGGGATTCAGGGCGAGCCAGGCTATGCTTCCCCCTCGGGGCGCGAGTTCTGGCTGGCGCTGCGTTGCGGCTCTTCCATAGGTTGGCCAAAGCCCGCTCCGTGCTCTGTCTCGCGCCGGGATTGTCCGCCCCCCGCTGGCGTGATCGCGGGGTCTTCCTCTTTGTGCGCGGTCTGGGGGTCGGGGTCGCCCTCGATGCTGGTGGTGGAACCCGGCTTGCCCTCGTACGCGTCGCCGGGCTGGCTCTCGTAGCCGTAGATGCCATACTGCGCGGCCTCGGCCTGTTCCTCATCCTTGTTCAGCGGGTCGTGGCGCTTCTTATCGAAGCCATACTCATCGCCGGGTTTATTCTCAGCCATCGTCTTGCTCCTTCAACAGCCCCGCGCGCTGTGCCGCGAGGCGCAGATCATCGATGAATGACTGGAGGGCGGCCGCCCCATCAGCGGGGGCCATGCCCTGCAAGCGCAGGATGTAGGACGGATGAAAGGTTGCCATTGTCGGTGTGTCGTGCGGACCCTCGCGCCACTGGCCGCGCTCCTGGGTGATCTTGAACGACTTGTCGATCACGGCCTGCGCCGCCGTGCCACCCAGGCAAAGGATCGCCTTGGGGCGAATCAACTCGATCTCCCGCTCGAAGAAGGGGCGGCTGGCCTTTTTCTCGGCGGCCTGTGGCGGCCGCGTTTTCAGGGAGCGTCCATTGCGGGTGTTGGGCCACACCTTGACCGTGTTTGAAATCCATAGTTGATCGCGGGTCAGCCCCAGTTGGGTCAACGCACTCTCCAGGAGCTTTCCGCTCGGCCCCACGAAGGGCGTCCCTTGCTGATCCTCCTGCGGGCCAGGGGCCTCGCCCACCAGCATCAGGGGGGAGGTGGGGTCCCCGGCGGCGAAAACCACCTGGGTCTGCTCTTCTGTCAGGGTCGGGGTTAGGGTGTCGATGGTTTCCTGGCGTAGTTGCTCAATGGCTTCTTGAATGTTCATGGTACTCCTTGCTGGGGTGGTTAAGGTCGCCCCAGTATAGCAGGAGATATCGACAAAAAGCGGAGAATCGGAGCCGCCATGCTCCGATTCTCTGGCAATGTGCTGAGATGTACCCTCATGCCGTGGTGTGACCCTCGTCCATCTCGCCCTTACGCGGCATCGCCGGGCGACTGATTTCCTCCAGGGCGACACTGGCCGCCACTTCTGAGTCATGCACCGCGATGTCCCCCAGAGAGACGATGCCAACCAACCTGCCCTGCTCGACGATGGGCAAGCGGCGAATCTGGTTCCGGCTCATCAGGTCCACGGCATCCGCCACGCGCCAATCGCGCTGCCCGGAGATCGGGTCCATTGAGGCAATATCCTGAAGCTTCACCTTGTCGGGGCTATCTCCCTCCGCCACCACCCGGAGCACGATGTCCCGGTCGGTGATGACGCCCAGCAACCGCTGCTCGCCATCGCAGATGGGGATAATGCCCACGTTGAGCTTTTTCATCTCCTGTGCGGCCTTGAGCACGCTGTCGGTCGGTAGCAGGTACAGTACCTCGTCCGTCATAACTTCAGCCAGTGTTCGCATTACCGTCTCCTTGGTTACCATGTGGTTCTTGGGTTACTTCCGACGAAAGCGGCCAAAGAAAGAGCCACTTTTGTCTTTGACCTGCTCGACCTTCTCGCTGGCACTCTCAGCCTGAGCGTGGGCCAGTTCCATGACCTGCTCGCCCTTGTGCTCCGCCTGAATCTTGGCCTCTTCCGCCTCGACTTTGCCCTTGCTCACCAGCGAGGAAACCGTCTCTGCCACGGTGTCTTTCATTGAGGTGAGTTTGTCTGACAGACTCCCGGCTTTTTCCTCGACGGCCTCTCTGGCCTGCTCGGCGCGGGCAGCACTGCTGTCGCGCGTCTCCTCGATCCGCTCCTCGGCGCTCTCTTTGGTAGCGGACAGGGAATCAGCGGCGGCGTGCAGGGCAGAGCTAGCCTTGTCCTTGAGCGCCTGGGTGCTCTCACTGACCTTGTCTTGGATGGCGTGCTTGCTCTCACTAGCCTTGTCCTGAATAGTGTGCTTGCTCTCGCTGGCCTTGTCCTTGATGGCCTGCGTGCTCTCGGAGACCTTATCGCTGGCCGTCTCCTTCGCGGTCGCCATGACCTTGCTGGCCTCTTCTGCAACCTTGTGCCCTTCCTCCTCCAGGTGCGCCTGGAGCCACTTGAGCCCCTGCGCGGTGAGCAGGCTGATGAGAACCCGCCGTGCCTCCTCGGAGATGATTCCTTCCTCTTCAGCGTTCTGCACGGCAGAGGCAACCTTGCTGCGGCGGGAGCCCTTGGGTGGCATCGGGGGCTCATTGTCGCGCCGCCTCACGAAGAGCGTCGCGAGCAGGAGCCCAAGCCCCAGCGCGCCCACGATGAAGGGAACAAAGTTTTCTTCCAGGTAGCTCTGCGGGTTTGCGGTGCGCTGGATTTTCTTCTGAAGGGTGTGAATGTCCTGGTCGATGCGCGCGCGGGCTTCGTCTCGCTCCTCGCGGATGTCGTCAACTGAGGATGCCATGATGTTACACTCCTTGTGGTTCGATGGATGTAGCGACGCGCTCGGCGTCGTTGGCAACCTGCTCCACCTTGGGTCCGGCAAGGGCCATCTTGCCCATGTAGGCAAGGATGCCACCGACCAGGAAGTAGAGCAAGGTCACAATCAGGGCTGACAGCCAGGGGCTAAGCCAGCTCTGGAGAATGAAGAACAGCGTGATGCCGAGAAAGGCCAGCCCCAGTAGGGCAAATATCCCGCCGCCGAGCAGCAGGCCGACGCCGCGCCCCTTTTCCTTGGCAATAGTTTGAACCTTATCTAGCGCCTCGGCTTTGTGGAGTTCAACCTCTTTGCGGACAAAGGTTTGCGAGCTATCGACCAGATCAGCCAGGATGGTGCTAACGGACGCGTCCGCTGTGGGTGCCTTGTGGTCCAGCATGGCTCAACCTCGTTTCATGATGGTGCCCAGCAAGAGCCCAACCATGAGCGCCATCAGCACGGCGATGATTGGGGCATCCTGCACGCGGTGTCTAAAATCTTCTTTCATCTCGCCAAAGTCGCGCTCGCGGACATAGTCAGCGGTAGTGTCGATGCGGTCAGCGACCTTGTCGATGACCTGTGCCTCGGGAAGCACGGAGCGCTGGCGCACACTGTCTGCCGCATTGTGAATCTTGTCGGCGACATTCTGCTTGGCAACATGCGCGCGTAGCGCAGCCTCGTCCGTGATCTGCTCGCCCGTAGCCTTCACCTGCTCCGTGGCAGCAGAGGCTGCCTGGCTGGCCGCGGCCACCGCGCTGGCCTTGAGGTCCCCCGCGAGGGAGGCAACATCCTCTTTGATGGCCTCTTTGGCCTGCGTCAGATCATCTTTAACCGTGGCCTGTGCCTGCTCTTCAGTTCCGTCGGTAGCTTCGTTTTTCTTCTGAGCCATAAGACCCTCCCTGATAAGGTTCTAAAGAGGAATAGGGGATGGCAGAAACCCCATCCCCTTCTGAATACAGCATGGATCGTACCACGCCTGTTGCGCGTTACGACGCGGCCTTGCGCTCCTCGACGGGTAACCTGAGCGGCAGCTTGGACGGGCGATGAGTCCACACGATCTTGGAGCGGTCATCGTAGTGGCCCCAGGGACCATGCGCGCGCTGCCACGCATCCTGAACCGCCGTGCAAACCTGCTCCCACTCGGCGAAGGGTGGGGAGAACATGCGCCAGGTATACGCCAGGAGGGTCTGCACCTCGTCCCAGGTGAGGCCCGCATTGTTCTCTACCTGGGCCGCCTGCCACCCCAGGCGGTAGGCCGGGGCATAAAATTCCCAGTCCCGTCCCATCTGGTAGTAGGGCGTAGTGGTGTAGTAATCGCGAAAGTGTTTTTGGACGGTGAGCCAGGGCTTGATGGTTTCCACGATGAGCTCTCCTTAGTGGCTGCGGCGGCGGCTACCTGCACCAAGTGCCATAAATAAAAAATAGAGGAGGGAAGAGAGTGCCTGGGCAGCGCCTGCCACGTAGGTCAACGCGGCGGCCCGTAGCATATCATTGGCCTGCTTGCGCTCCTCCTCGTTGCGGAGAAGGCCATTGCTTTCCAGCATCGCCATCGCCCGGGTGCTGGCGTTGAGTTCCACGGGAAGGGTCACGAGGCTGAAGAAGGCCCCACCGCTGAAGGCGAGCACGCCCAGGATGGCAAGCCAGGTGCTGCCCACCATCAAGCCTGCGATGAACATCAGGTAGCCCAGGGTGGAGCCGATCTTGAGCAGGGGAACCACGCCGGTGCGAACCTTCATCCAGCTATAATTGTCCCGGTCCTGCAACGCGTGCCCTACCTCGTGCGCTGTCACAGCCATCGCCGCGACGCTGGCGCGCTGCCCGATATCGGGGGAGAGGCGCAGGATATTGCCCTGTGGATCGTAGTGATCGCTCAGTTTCCCCGGCGTGACCTCTAGCCCCACGGTGGGCAATTGCTCCTTGTTCAACAGGAGTTTGGCGACCTCGAAGCCGCTCATCCCGCTGCCGTTGGGAACCTCGGCATATTTGTTGTAGGTGCTTTGCACGCGCCACTGCGCATACGAGACCAGCAGAAGCGCAGGAAGGGCCAAAAGTAGATAGAGAGGATCGAAGCCAAAGCCGTTCATTGTTACCTCATTGGTGCCACATTGATGATTCCAGGTTTCCCGCAAAGCAAGAGCCATGCCAATTGTAGGCAAATGACATGCTGCTTGATAGTTAGCTAGGCAACTTCCTCCCAACCCTCTGGCAACATGATCGCGTTTCCGGCTTTGCCCTGACCATCTGGGCCTGTCAACTACCCCCGGTTAGAAAGCGGGGGCTTGGCTCTAACGCATCGGTTGAGCCGTTCAACGAGGAGCGATAGCCCTCCTCGCCTAGCACATCTAAGCACAGGCCGGTTGACTGAGCGGCCCGGCGGGCAATGTTACCCGCCGCAACAGTGTCAGCATGGCCGGAGAAACCACACTTAACACAGCAAAACTTGGACTGAGAAGGACGGTTACGCTTATCAATATGCTTGCACTCAGGATTAGGACACTCACGCGACGTGTTACGCGGGTCTACCAGGACAACGGGAACGCCCGCCAGAAAGCCTTTATAGGTGATTTTGGCGCGTAAATCGTAGAAGCTCCACGAGGCATGTTCTCTCCGTTGGCTTTTCCTAACCGTTACCCTCTCACGTATGCCCGTCAAGTCTTCAAGGGCGATACCGCGCGAGGTGCCTTTAGCCTTACCAACAAGCTCTGTGGAGATGACGTGATTCACGTCCTTAGCAAACCGACCTTCCTTGCGCGAGCGCTTCACCAAGAGGCGCGTGGCCGATGTGGTGCCTTTGCTCTGCAAGTGCTGGCGAATCTTGAAGTGACGGGTACGCAGCCCGTTGACCTTTGCGCCACTGTAGCGCTTCCCGTCACTATCGCTGGCGATGTTCTTAATCCCAAGGTCAACCCCAAGGTACTCGGAAACATCCGCCTGGGGAGCCTCTTCGACTCGGCACGTCGCATAGAGGTAAAACTTGCCCTTGCGGTACACAAGGTCGCTCTCGCCCCATTGCCCTTGCAAAAGCGCCCGGTGGTACTCGCCACACACAAAGGGGATGGTCAAGCGCCCGGCTACCGTCCAGATCGTCACCTCGCGTTGTTCGGGCCAGTAGGTGAGCATCCGAGCATCAAAGGGGATAGCCCCCGTAGGCTTGAAGGTCCGTAGGGTGTCCTTGTCCAACTTGTAGGCATCCTTCACCTTGCCGATGCACCGTACCGCCAGTTGAGCACCTAAGCCGTATTGCACTTTAACATCGTAATAGACCAACTCATGCAGCTTGAACTGGCTAAAGGTGCGAGTCTCCCATGCCACCGCGCTGATATGGTTGCAGGCGGCGTTGCCAATGGCGAGCGTCCGCTTTAAGGCGTCGGCTTGCTCTGGCGTGGGGAGTATCTTCAAGGTCGCGGTAAGTTTCACGGGCTATTCCTCTTGGGCCTCTGCCGGGCGATAAGCTATCAAGTCGTGAGCTTCCATCGGGAAACCGCGCCGCCTCATCTCGTCAATAATCGCTGCCCCTGTTTCCAGGTTGAAGCGGGTAACGTGATTGTTGGCGATGTTGGACATGGTAATGGGGTGGATACCGACCGCTTCAGCCAAGGCCACGATGGAAGGGACTTCCCGCCGTTGTGATTCTGACCTGCTCTGCTCTAGGGCTTCCATCTGTGCTAAGTATCCCTTGAGGGCGATGTACATAGCGCCTCCTGTGTGGGGTTGGGTATCACTCTTGGAAGTCATTGTATATCCCTTTCCGCTAGATGTCAAGCATAATAAGCTAGTATTCTAGTACTAAACGCTTGGACTTCTAGCCACAGTCTGTTATACTCTAGTCGTAAACGCTAGAGTAACACAGATTGCTCTGGCGGCAACAAAATAGTGAAGGCACCGAGGGGCCAGCCACCAGAAAGGACTAGCGTAAGTCTTGCGCAACCACAGGCCAAGTGGCTTCCCAGGCCGAAATTTCGACACTTCCGGGGTTCTCGGTCAGCGCCTCTTAGATCCCTTTCGGCTTCTTGGTAGCCGTCCAGGGGCATTCCCGTGGTATTTTCTGTATAAACTTGACGATAGCGAGTAAAAAACCGACGCGAGCAGCTTCAAGTATGCAGAATCGGGCTGTTGCTCCGGGCAGGAAGTCTCGAAAAATCGAGCGTTTGAGCCTTTCCTGCTCAGGTTGCGCAAGACTTACGCTAGTACAGCCCGGCAGAAGTGGCGAGACTCTTTAAGGGGGCAATGTCGCGGATTCTCAGGCTAGAGTTCCCTACCGAGATAGGGCGCTTTATCTGGCAACAGGGCACCCTTTGGGCACCGTCCTACTATGTCGGCACCGCTGGCAATGTAAGCGCCGACGTTATCAAGCGGTACATTCTGGAATGCCAACGTATCTGACAAGCCGCGTATCTACGCCTCCCGGCGTCAAGCCGGGAGGCAAAACCAACCATCTATTTATGAAGATGGGAGGTAAGCCCCATTCCTCCCCTGGCTAGAAGCCAGGGGTTTCCTTGGGGCTAACGTCATCGGTAACAAATTAAGGAAACTCACGGGCTGTCAAATAGGGCACAAATCCCCGTCATTCTGGATACCAAAGGTCGTCTTGGGACCGTCTTGGGACATTCAGAGGCATGATCGCTTAGTTTTTTTGATCAACAGGGTTTGACCAAGGACGAAACCAGGTGCTTCCAGAAAATCGCGGAAAATACATAGGTAAAGTTTGTGACAAATTGCTTCAGTAAGATGGCACTCTTAGAGAGAAATCTTGTTTAATAGTGATTTGACGGTTGGCTCAAAACCTTAACTTCTTACTGATGGGCTAACGTCTATGAAGAAGCCCCAGGCTATGGGATGCCGATGGTGCGGGACTCGTAGCTGGGCAACAGGTCAACGGAGGCGTCACTCACGACGAACTCACGCAGGATCCAGCCGGGCGTGCCATCCTGCAAGTGGACAAAAATCCACGCGCCATCTGTGCTGCGCGCCAGCGCCTCGAAGGGAATGCTGGGATCATCCACGCGGCTGGCCTCGTCGAAATCCTCGCCCGGTCCCTGCTGCACATAGACAAATTCGAACTCTTTCAGGTCGATATGCGCTGTGACGCCGCTCGGCTGGACATTCTCCTGCACGGGTAGCTCGTCGAGGGAGTCGCTCACGACGAACTCGCGCAGAACCCACCCCTGAATGTCACCTGCGGCCACGCCAAAGATCCACTCCCCGTCGGCGCTCTGTCCCTGGGGCTCAAAGGAAGTGTTCGGCTCGTACACGCGCGCCACATCGGGATAGGCCAGGTCCGGCCCGGAGCGCACAAAGATAAACTCGAACGTCTTGAGGGCGATGATGTTCTCAGGCTCGCTCGTAGCCACGGCAGTGCTGGAGGGAGAGGGTTGCGTCGTAGGGGCCTCTGCCGGGCTGTCTGCGAGGGCATTCCCGCGCACGACGGGCGTGGGCTGGCCCAGGGCCACATTCACTGGGCGCAGCGCGATGCGCGAGGAGGTGAGCCAGCCAAGCCCCAGCACGAGCAGGGTCAGGCCGACGAGCCACGGGATCCGCGATGTGCCTGACCGGGTGGGTGGCAGAACCGCGGCAGTTGGCGCGGTGGTCTGCGTGCTAGCAGCGAGGTGCGGCACGGCGGGCAGCCGGGTGGTTGTGGCGAGCTCCCCCGTGGCAGGCGGCATTGGGGAGGGAGCATTGGGGATTGCCAACGTTCGCGTTGACTCCAGATACATATCATTGTAGGCACTCAGATTCTGGCAGTCGTGGACCCGCTCGGCATCATCAAAGGCGACCCACTGCCCGGCGGGCATCTGGCGCATGTGGATCGCCTGGCCACAGTGCTTGCACTGTCGAAAATAGGACTCATTCGCATTTGGGTGTGGCCCCGTCACAATGTCCTCCTTGCCAATTTGAGCATAGCTTCGTGCCTGTATCTCACAGCGCGGGCGCGGCGAGCTGCTCCACGCGCGCGCCGGTCTCGCGCCAGGTAATCTCGCTGAGCCCCAGCTTGCGCCGGATGAGGTCGGGGTCCATCCCCGCGCGACAGTCTCGCACGGCGCAGGTCATGCGCACCATCTCGAAGGAGACCTGCTTGCTCAGTCCCGCTGCCTCCGCCAGCCCCTGGAGCACATATTCCAGGTTGCGCGGCGTGCATTCAAAGAGATGATCCTCGACCTTGTGCTGCGCGATGTATTCATCGTACACCCTCGGAAAATCCAGCGGTAGCGCCAGCTTGCGCTCCTTCAGGGAATAGCGCGGGTTGCTGTAGCGGATGTAGACCACGGGCTCTTCCGGGTGGCTGAAATCCAGATGCTCAAGCGCGATGCCGACGGCCTCGCTCTTCTTCATGGCCGTTTTGAGCAGGAGCGTGAAGAGGAGGTAGGGACGGGCATCGGGCTTCTCCTCGGCGTAGCGCAGGGCCTCGGCGGTAGTGAGTAGCGTCTCTATCTCGTCATCATAAAGAATCTCGGGCAGCGGGATGCGCACGGGCTCATGGATGAGCGGCGCGGCGGGGTCGCGAACGATGATCTGCTCCTCGTAGAGCCACTTGAAGAAATTCTTGAGCGAGGTGATGCGCCGCTGGTAGCTCTTGGGCGAGCAGGGCACGTTTCGCCCCTCGCGCAGGTAGACCAGAAAATCGTGCAGCTCCTTTGTCCCAAACTTGTTGATCGCAGTCGCGCGCCCGTGGAAGCGGGCCATCAAGTTGAGATCGTTGCGAAACGATTTGATGGTGTGGATTGAGAAGCGTTTGAGCGCCATCCACTCCTCCCACTCACTAATGGCGGAGGCCAGGCTGGACTCGGCGGTGAGCGGCGGGCGGGCAGTGACGGGGGGGCCGAGTTGCCCGCTGGGGTCGATGTTGAACAGAGGTAATTGCTTGGGGTCTTTGCGCGGCCTCGCCATCTCGCCTCCTGGCTTTTTCGTGTAGAGCAATGTCGAACATCTGTACGATACCGAAATCGCGTGGCGCTGTCAATCCCTTTTTAGAAATACACCTGTACAATAGGCCCCTCACTTCCTTCCCGCTTTGTAGCACTCCTCTGTCACGCAGAAAGGAAAAGCCATGCGATCCCTCTTCCTAATCGTGCTTTTGATGGCGCTGGGCCTGGTGCTCGTACCCACCACCAGCCACGGAACCTCGTTACCTGCTGACTCACAGCCCGCGCGTGCTCAGGAACCAGGGATAACCGTCATTGACTCCGATAACACGCAGTTCGAGGCGGTCATCAGCGTGCCCGCGCTTACCACGCAGGCGCTTCGAGGGCCGGATGCGGTGGCCTATACCGCGCTCTTCCTGCCGGAGCAGGAAACGCGGCTCGTGACAGCTGGCGAGGGCGCAGGGCAGATAGGCATTCCCTATGTGAGTTACCTTGTCGCGATTCCTGCCGGTAGCACGCCTGTCCTAACGGTGGCGCGGGCGACAATGGGGGCAACGATGTCTAACACGCTGCCCTACCCGGTCCAGCGTGCCCCCGTAGATCAGGAACCTGACCCCTACTTTGGGGACTTCCCCTTCGTCCGGGACGAAACCGTGTATAGCCAGGATCGTGCGTTCCCGGCGGAGGGTGTGGTGCAGGTCCAACGCCTGGGGCAGCTGCGCGGCCTAGAGCTGGTGCGCGTCAACGTGGCGACGGCGCTTGCCAACCCCATCCAGCGCACTCTACAGCCCGTCGTGAGTGCCCATATTCGCCTCACCTTCGAGGGGGGAACGGGGTTCTTCTTGCCCCAGCGCGCCCTGCGCGCCTTCGAGTCCCACTTTCTTCCCCTCTATCAGCTCGCTGTGAATTACGACGCGGTGCCCCCGTACACCGACCCTGACTTTCCCATCGCCGACTGCATCGGCTACGAGATGCTGATCATCACCCCACCCAATTTTCGCGATGAGGCAGAGCCCCTGGCGGCGTGGAAGTTAAAACAGGGAATCTCTACCCGGATCGTCGAGATAGGGAATGGGGAGGGGCAGACAGGCAGTACCAAGGAAGAGATACGCGCCTACATCAAGGCACAGTACGATCAGTGCAACGTTCGACCCTCCTATGTTCTTCTCTTCGGCGATGAGAGTGTCGTGCCAGGCTGGCCGCTGGAGTATGAAGTCTATGGCTCGGATGGCGAGCTGGAGGAGATGAAGCTTACCACCACCGATCATCCCTACTCGGTGCTCCACACGCTGGGCGATACAGAAACGGTGCCCCTGCCGGATATCATTGTGGGCCGTATTCCCACCAATGCCAGTTGGGAAATGGTAACGGTAGTGAACAAGATCATTAACTACGAGAAGGCTCCGCCGAACGTGCCTGCCTTCTACCAGAACGCGATGATGGCCAGCTACTTCCAATGTTGCAGTGAGGAAGCTCCGGAGGGAACTACCTCGCGCGGGTACATTGCTACCTCGGAAAAAATACGCGACCGTCTTCTGATAGAGGGCTACGGGGTGCAGCGTATCTACAATGCCTCCACCCAGTTTCATCCCACCTATTCAGGAGATGTGACGCCTCGCTACTATAGCGATGGCAGCGCGCTTCCCCCGGCCCTCGCGCCGGGCAGCGGCTTTGCGTGGAACGGTGATACAGCAGCCATCGAAGCCGCATTCGAGGCGGGGCGCTTCCTGGTCATCCACCGGGACCACGGCAACGAAGTTTCCTGGGGCAATCCGCCTTTCGGCAATGGGAGTGTGGATGATCTCGACAATAGCAATCGCCTTCCAGTGGTGCTCAGTGTAGAGTGCCGCGCAGGCGTAGAGCTGGCCCCCGCTTTTCTGACAGAGAAAGGCGGCGGGGCGGTCGGCGTGATGGCGGCCACGGGCGATACGCCCACTGGACCGGACGACCTGCTGGCACTCGGTGCTATTGATGCCATCTGGCCGGACATGCTGCCGGATGTGGGTGGAGATAGCTCGATTCGCCGCCTGGGCAACGTCGTCAATTATGGCAAGCTCTATGTCATCTTCAAGGATTGGGACAGCGTACAGGACCGCATCATGTACATGGTGCACACCTTCGGCGACCCCACACTGCGCGTGTGGACGCGTAGCCCCTATCTGTACCCACCGCTGCCCCTTGGCTACCGCGTCTCTGGGGTCTCCACACGAGCCTGGACGATTCAGTATCCTGTGGAG
>JACCSL010000053.1 GCA_013812995.1 Ardenticatenales bacterium
GCCCAGGGAGACGGAGTATGTGTCGAATATCCACTACTTCGGCGAGCCCATCTACACGTACTCGCTCAAGCAGGGAATTCGCGATGGCTTTCTCGCGCCGTACAAGGTCATCAAGGTGCATCTGGATGTGGATGTGGAGGGATACCGCCCTGCGCTCGGCGAGACGGATGAGCAGGGGCAGGAACTCGACGAGCGGCTCTACAACCAGATGGATTTCGACCGCACGCTCGCCATCGACGAGCGCACCGCGCGGGTGGCGCGCTGGGTGTCGGAGTACCTCAAGCAAAGTGGAGACCGCTTCCAGAAGACTATCGTGTTCTGCGTGGACACCGAGCACGCCGCGCACATGAGGCAGGCGCTCATCAATGAGAATCAGGACCTCGCGCAGCAGAACTCGCGCTACGTGATGCGCATCACGGGGGACGATGCCGAGGGCGCGGCGCAGCTTGGCAATTTCATCGACCCCGAGGCAAAGTATCCGGTGCTCGTTACCACGTCGCGGCTGCTCTCCACGGGGGTAGACGCGCAGACCTGCCGCGTGATCGTGCTGGACCGTGCGGTTGGCTCCATGACGGAGTTCAAGCAGATTGTCGGGCGCGGCACGCGGGTCCACGAGGATACGAAGAAGTACTATTTCACGCTGATTGATTTTCGCCACGCCACCAACCATTTCGCGGACCCGGACTTCGATGGCGAGCCCGTGCAGATTTACGAGCCGGACGAGGACGATCCGCCCCTCCCGCCAGACAATGAGCCTGCCGAGCCGGGCGAGGACGAGATCATCGTGGATGGCCCCAGGCCCGGCATCGCGGAGTCGGGGGGGAAGTATCACATTCGGGGAAACCCGGTCACGGTGCTGCTGGAGCGGGTGGAATATCTGGATGAGACGGGCCGACTGGTCACGGAGTCGCTGCGCGATTACAGCCGCAAGACGATTCTGCGCCAGTACGAGAGCCTGGACCGCTTCCTGAGCCGATGGAAGAGCGCGGCGCGCAAGGAGCTTATCCTCGCGGAGTTGGCCGAGGCGGGCTTGCCGCTGGAGCCGCTGCTGGAGGAGATGGGCAAGGAGCTCGATCCCTTCGACCTGATCTGCCATATCGCCTTCGACCAGCCACCGCTTAGCCGCCGCGAGCGCGCCGACAAGGTGCGCAAGCGTGATATTTTCACCCGCTACGGCCCGCAGGCCCGCGCCGTGCTGGAGGCGCTACTCGCCAAGTACCAGGAGGAGGGCATGGTGTCGGGCATGGACGATCCGCGCATCCTGAGCATTGCCCCCTTCGACGCGATGGGTACGCCGCTGCAACTCCTTAAGCAGTTCGGCACCCGCGGCGACTTCGAGCGCGCCGTCCACGAGTTGCAGGACGCGCTGTACCAGGAAGCAGGGTGAGAAGTGGGAGAGCGTTGGAGCGTTGGAGCGTTGGAGCGTTGGAACGTTGGAACGATGAACAATTATTGACACGAGGTATCTTAATCCCATGTCTGTTAGAAACACCGTCAAATCCATCCAGGACATCATGCGCCAGGATGTGGGCGTCGATGGCGATGCCCAGCGCCTCTCGCAGCTCTGCTGGATGTTCTTCCTGAAAATCATCGACGACCAGGATCAGGAACTCGAACTGATGGACGCGGCCTACCGCTCCCCCATCCCGGAGGCGCTGCAATGGCGAAGCTGGGCCGCCGACCCCGAGGGCACCACGGGCGATGAGCTGCTGGACTTCATCAATGGCGAGCTGTTCCCGACGCTCAAGGCGCTGCCCGTCAGCGGCCCCGACGCCAACCGCCGCCGCGTGGTGCGCGATGTCTTCGAGGATGCCTACAATTATATGAAATCCGGCCAGCTCATGCGACAGGTGGTCAACAAGATCAGCGGCGTGGATTTCAATGATCTGGCCGAGCGCCGACACTTTGGCGATATCTATGAGCAGTTGCTCAATGATTTGCAGAGCGCGGGCAATGCGGGCGAATATTACACGCCCCGCGCTGTGACCGCGTTCATGGTGGACCGCATCGACCCGCGCCCCGGCGAGAGCCTCTTCGATCCCGCCTGCGGCACCGGCGGCTTTCTGACCTGCGCCATTCGCCATATGCGCGAGCGTTATGTCAAAACGGTGGCGGATGAGCGGGCGATGCAGCAGGCGCTCCACGCGGTGGAGAAGAAGCAGCTTCCCCACATGCTCTGTGTGACGAATATGCTGCTGCATGGCATCGAGGACCCCAGCTTCGTGCGCCACGACAACACGCTGGCGCGCCCCTACACGAGCTACACCCAGGCGGAGCGCGTGGATATCGTGCTCACGAACCCGCCCTTCGGCGGGCGCGAGGAGGATGGCATCGAGTCCAACTTTCCCGCGCATTTCCGCACGCGCGAGACCGCCGATCTCTTCCTGGCGCTGATCGTGCGCTTGCTGCGGCCCGGTGGCCGCGCCGCCGTGGTGCTGCCCGATGGCTCGCTCTTTGGCGAGGGGGTGAAGACGCGGCTCAAGGAGCATCTGCTGGAGGAATGCAACCTGCACACCATCGTGCGGCTGCCCAACAGTGTGTTCAAGCCCTATGCCAGCATCGGCACCAACCTGCTATTCTTCGAGAAGGGCGAGCCGACGCGCGAGGTCTGGTTCTACGAGCATCGTGTGCCGGAGGGGCAGAAAGCCTACTCGATGACCAAGCCTATTCGCTTCGATCTTTTCCAGGCTTGTATCGAGTGGTGGGGCGGCGCGGCGCGGGCGGGGCGGCAGGAAAGCGAGGTCGCGTGGCGGGTGAGCCTGGAGGAGATCAAGGCGCGCGGCTACAACCTGGATGTGAAGAACCCGCACACCATCGCCGATGAGCATGGCGACCCGACGGAGCTTCTGGCGCGGCTCGACGAGGCCGAGCAGGCAACGGCCCGCCTCCGCGACCAGCTGAGGGCCATTCTCGCGGAGGCACTGCTGGCGTAGGTAAAACGTAAAACGTAAGTGATGCTGGCTAAGGTAAAACGCACCTCGCGTGCCACCTTGGCCCTCTCCCCCACTTCGCTTCGCTCATACCCAG
>JACCSL010000071.1 GCA_013812995.1 Ardenticatenales bacterium
GGTGGAGGAGAAAGCAAGCTGGTGGCAGCGACTGCGCCGCCGCCTTCCCTTCTAAAATCCTTGGTTCCTCCCCTTCAACGTGATATAATTCACGGAATGCCATATAGTTTCCGAAAGGATCAATAGATGTTTGGGTTGGGGAAGAAGAAGGAAAACGATGCGAGTGTCACCGTCAAGCAGGTCATGGACGCGCTGAGCACGGTGATTGAGCCGGAGCTGCACCGCGATCTGGTCTCGCTGAACATGGTGAAGGATGTGAAGATCAACGGGGGCGAGGCCGAGTTTACCGTGGTGCTGACAACGCCCGCCTGCCCGCTGCGTTCCCGCATCGAGAACGAGTGCCGCGAGGCAGTCATGCGCGTACCGGGGGTTTCCTCGGTCAAGGTCAACTTCACGTCCAATATGACGCGGGACAACCGCGTGAGCAGCCAACTGAAGCTGCCAGTGAGCAACACCATCGCCGTGGCTTCCGGCAAGGGGGGCGTGGGCAAGAGTACCGTCAGCGTGAATCTCGCCATCTCGTTGGCGCTGGAGGGGGCCCGCGTCGGCCTGCTGGACGCCGATATTTACGGCCCGAACATCCCGATGATGATGGGCGCGGGCGAGCTTCCGCCGCCCGCCCAGAACATCATCATCCCCTCCACGGCCTACGGGGTGAAGCTGATGAGTATGGGCTTCCTGCTGAAGCCGGATCAGCCGGTCATCTGGCGCGGCCCCATGCTTCACAACGCCCTGCGCCAGTTCCTGAGTGATGTGGCCTGGGGCGAACTGGATTATCTTATCATCGACATGCCGCCCGGCACGGGCGATGTGCAGATGTCCCTGGCGCAGAGCACGCCGCTGACAGGGGGGCTCATCGTTACCACCCCGCAGGACGTGGCCCTGAGCGATGTGCGAAAGGGATTGGCAACCTTCCAGAAGCTCGATGTGCCTATTCTGGGCATCGTGGAGAACATGAGTTACTTCATCGCGCCCGACACAGGGAATCGCTACAATATTTTCGGCACGGGCGGCGGACGGCGCTATGCCGAGGAGATCAAGGTTTCCTTCCTGGGTGAAATCCCCATCGATCCGCGCATTGCCGCTGGCGGGGACACGGGTAAGCCCATCGTAGTGGCAGAGCCGGACAGCCCGGCGGCCCAGGTCATGCGCGAGGTCGCCCGACAGGTCGCGGCGCGTGTCAGTGTGGTCAACATGAGCCGCATTCCCCAGGGTGTGATTGGCCTGGGGGACATTCCTATCATTGCCAATTAACCAGAACGCATAGCGCCCCGGCTGCATGCAGCCGGGGCATCCTGTTTCACCCTGAGAGTATGACCCAATGGCGATGTGTACCCTTTTCCCCTGGTGAGCCCATGTTACGACTGACAAAGGGGCTGGTCACCATTGCCGTTGTCCTCTACAGTACGCCGCTCACGGCCTGGCTGCTCTTCCGCGCGTGGTATGGCGAACAGTGGCCGATGGTAGGGGCGCTGAACGCTGTGGGTCTCTGGTGGTTCGCGCCGCTGGTGGTCCTGCTCCCTGTTGCCCTCCTGGTGCGCGCCCGCCAGGCCACTCTCATGTCCCTGCTGATCCTTCTCCCTGCCCTGCTCTTCTTTGGCGATGACTTTTTGCCGGGCCAGAGCCGAGAGGTGGCAGAGGATATTCCACGCCTGCGCGTGTTGAGCTTCAATGCGCTTATCTCCAATGTGGCCTACGACGCTGTCGCGGAGACGATCCGCACCGAGGAACCCGATGTCATCGCCATCCAGGAATTGTCCGAGGAGATGGCGGCGGAGCTCACGGCGCGCGTGGGGGAGCAGTACCCCTATCAACTTCTCTACCCAAGCCCCTATCCCGATGGCATTGGACTCTGGAGCCGCTACCCACTGAGGGAAGGCCCCTCGCTGGATTACGCGGGGTGGAAGCACTGGGCACAATCAGCGACGGTTGAGGTCGAAGGACACTCGGTTCGCCTCTTCAATATTCATCTCTGGCCGATTGGCGTGTTGGATCGAGAGCTTTTCGCGCGCAATCTGGCTTACCAACATGCTCAGGTGGCGGTGCTGCAAAAAGTGATTGCTGAGACAGAGGGGGCGGTCCTGGTGGTGGGCGATTTCAATGCGTCCCCCACCAACGAGTCATACCACCGGATGGACGAGGAGCTGGTGGATGCCTGGCGGGAAGTCGCGATAGGACCGGGCTTCACCTGGCCCGCACCAGGGGCGCGCCTGCGTTGGTCCCAGCCCTTCCTACGGATTGACTATATGTGGACGAAAGGAAGGGTTACCCCACTTCGTGTTCGGGTTCTACCAAGGATTGGGAGCGATCACCTTCCGCTGGTAGGGGATTTCGCCCTGGAGTAGCGGCCTTTCCCTGCCCCTGCAACAGGAGGATGCTGATGAGAATCAGCCCACCGCCCAGCCATTGTCGGGGTGTCATACTCTCGCCGAGCAGGATCATGGCGAGCATCACTGTTAGCAGCGGCTCAACGGTGCTGAGAATAGCCGCACGCGCAGCACCGACCCGCTGCATCCCGGCATAGAAGGTAAAGATAGGCATCACCGTGCTGACCGTTGCCAACGCCAGCACACTCCCCCAGGCCGTCACCCCCACCGGCCAGGCCAGCCCCCGCAGAAGTGCCAGCGCCAGCAGCAGCAGCAGTGACCCCGTGATGGACCAGGCACTTGCCAGCGCCAGCGCGCTCTGGCCGCGCAAGAACTGACTACTCAGGATAATGTAGCTGGCGTAGAGAGCAGCGTTGAGCAACCCAAGCCCAAGTCCCAGAGGATCACTGCCCTGAAAGCCGCTTCCCAGCTCAGGAATCGTCAGCGCAATGCCCAGCAGGGTCAGGAGCAGGGCGGCCCAACTGCGACCCACGAGC
>JACCSL010000088.1 GCA_013812995.1 Ardenticatenales bacterium
CTCATACAGGTCGTATGGAATCGCATAGAGATAGGCGTGGGGCGGCAGCGTCTGGTGGAAGGCAGTATCGAAGACAGCCACCTGGGGCACAGCGGGCAGCAGCGCCTGACAGCTCTGGATGCCCTGGACATTGGCAGGGTTGTGCAGCGGGGCGAGCGGGATGCACGCTTCGATCTCGGCTAGCACATCGGGCGTGATGAGGGTGGATTCCGTAAAGCGCTCTCCCCCATGCACCACCCGGTGCCCGATACCATCCAGCGCGGTTAGGTGCTCGACGACCTGCCCCGGCCCGCTGCTGATAGTGCGCAGGATCAGGGCAATCCCCTGCTGGTAATCAATATCGGTATGGTTCTCCACCTGCTGCACACTGCTCGTCTGCCAGCGAAAGGAGGCGTGCGGGGATCCAATCTCACTCAACAGGCCGCTGATGAGGCGCTCCTGCGTTTCGGGACGAATCACCTGGACCTTGATGGAGGAACTACCACAGTTCAGGACGAGGATCAGCATCGCTTACTTCCTTGCTCTTGGGCGAGGTGCGGCAGGGCAAGCATAGCAAGGGGGTAGAGGGGTGGCAAGTTAGGAGGGTGGTTGCATTGCGGAAATAGCTGAGAGATACTTGAAGTACCGATTCCCCTCCTTGTTGATAGGAGACAGCCGGGGTTTGCTTTATCTTTCAGACTTGTGTAAAACCAACACTAGAATCAATTTCCCTTGTGACTTCGCAACATCTATGCTCAAGTCACCTCTTTCCTCCCTGCTCCATTGCTACAATGACACCTACCCAACCGCCTCCCCTCACGCCCAAAGAGGTGCGTGCCCTGGCAAGGGATGACGCGCTCTTTGAACGTGGGGAGCAACTTTGGCAACGGGGCGAGGTGATGGCCCCCAGTCGCCGGGGTCGCCTGCTGTTGGCCGAGGTGCGTGGCACTATCTCAGCGCCCTACCAGGTCGAGGTCGAGGCACTCCAGAGCAAGAAGCGCTGGGCGTGGCACTGCACCTGCCCTTACTTTGAAATTCACGGCGGGCCCTGCAAGCATGGCATTGCGCTCCTGCTCCACTGGGCAACTCACTCCGATCACTTCACGGTCGAGGCGTCGCTCGATGAGCAGTTGGCGGGCAAGGAGCGGGCGCGCTGGCTGGCGCTGCTGCGCGAGGCTCTTCATGACTCGCCCCATCTTCGCCAGCTTCTGGAGATCGAGCCGGAGCCAAAGAAACCGCTGGGCCGCCCCCTTGCGCTTGCCCCCTACGAGGAGCAATTGCACTATGCCCTGAAACGCTACGCCGGGGCTGAGGAGAAGCAGGTGCGCCTCTTCCGGGGGGTGCTGGAGACCGCAGCGGGCTTCCTGCGGGTCGGCGATGGGGCCAATGCGGCTCGCCTGACTTCGCTACTCGTCGAGACGCTTGTGACACTGACGGAGCGTTCCAAGGGGCTACACCGCCTCCTCGCCGATGCCCTCACCCTATTGGAGGCCGCCGCGCTGGACGCCATCTGGGAGCCACAGGAGCAGGTCGCCTGGCTAAAACGGGTGATGGGGTGGTGGGAAACGTTGGCGGTGACGGTGGACGCCGAGACAATCAACCGGCTCATGGATCTGGTGCTTCATTGCTACCGAGCCGAGGACCGAGACACGGTAGAAGGCTGGCTTCGCGGGCTGCTACGGCGGCCCGTGCAGGGCAATCGGCTTAGCAATACGCTCTGGCGGCAACGGATTCTTGCCTTCCTCCTGGCCTTCTACCAGGCGGCCGGGCAAACCCATGCGTTTCTGGACCTGTGTTGGGAAGAGGGCGAAGATGCGCTCGCCGCTCGCAAGCTGGTGGAGCGCGGCGAGTTGGCGGAGGTGCTGCGGCTGGCACGGCAGGGGCTTGGCACCTGCCAGGCCCATCGCGAGGTGGCCGCAGCCCTGCACGAGGTAGGCGAGGCTCAAGGAGCATGGCAGGTGGCCCAGGAAGGGCTGCGCTATCACGACCAGGGGCGCGGCACCCTGCTGGCCTGGTTGGCCGCTCGGGCGCTGGAGCAGAAATCGGTGGATCAGGCGCTGACGCTCGCGCGACAGGCCTGGGAGCAGGGTGCCACCCTGGAGCGCTACCAACTCCTCCGGGAGGCAGCGCAGTGTGCCGAGGAGTGGTCTGACCTGCGGCGCAACCTCCACGCTACCCTGGAGTACCGAGGCGAAGGCGCGCTGCTGGTGGAGATTTTGATCGAAGAGGAAGCATGGCGCAGCGCTGCTGCTCTGCTTCCTGCCACGGGGGGGCGGCGCGAGGAACTCACGGAGGCTGTGGCGCGGGGAATGAGACATCACTTGCCAGGCGAGGCCGTGCAACTCCTCTTTGACCTGGCAGAACTGCGGACGGATCTCAAAACGCGACCCGCCTACGCCCAGGCGGCCCAGGCCCTGCTCGCTGCCCGCAGCCTGGCGGAGGCCACAACCTACGAGGCCCTCTACCACGCGCGGCTGAGCGCCTTTCTGGACAGCCACAGCCGTCGCCCGGCACTAAGAGATGAACTATCCAAAAGAGGCATTATCGCACCATGACGACTGACATCATACCC
>JACCSL010000947.1 GCA_013812995.1 Ardenticatenales bacterium
CAGCTCGTCGACGCGGTGCCGGAAGCGCAGCTCGACCATCCCGCGGTCGACCGCCGCGCGCACCCTGCGCAGGAAGGGCTCAAGCAGCCCCGGCCCGGTCCCCCACGTGATGTGGAAGCGCGGCACCGAGTTGCCGTGGCCGATGGCCCCCTCACCGCCCCGCTCTGCCCAGCCGACGATGGGGAAGAAGCGCAGCCCCATGTTGGTCAGCCAGGAGCGCTTCTCGCCCGCCGCGAAGGCCACATAGGCTTGGGCCCACTTGCGCGGCCAGTAGTCCTCCTCGCGGTCGAAACCGGCGGTGCCCATCCAATCCTCCAGGGCCAGTTCATGGGAGTCGCGGATGCGCAGGCGGCGCTGCTCCGGCGAATCCACGAGGAAGAGGCCACCGAAGGACCAGAACGCCTGCCCCCCCAGGTTCTGCTCCGACTCCTGATCCACCAGAATCACCCGTTTACCAGCATCGGCAAGCTCTGCTGCCGCTGCCAGACCGGCCAGGCCGGCTCCAACCACAATCACGTCCGCTTGATCGCTCATGAGTTTCTCCCAGAATAGATGTGTCCGTCCGATTCTGTCCCTAGCTTACCGTCACAACGGCGGATTTCACAACTCAAATCGCCGTGCGATATACTCTCCCTCGTCTGGAGGACTATGATACGCGATTTATGGCAGAAGCTGCTGCTCTCCCTTCTCCTTGGGGTTGGGGTGTTGGCAGCATTTATGTTGTACACCGATGTCCAATCGCTCCGCGCGGCCCTGACCCGCTTCGATTGGCGGATGCTGCTGCCCGTCCTGCTGGTGACCGGATTGAATCTGCTGGCCCGCTTCCTCAAATGGGAGTATTACCTACGGCGGCTCGATGTTCAGGGGGTCTCGCGCAGTACGAGCCTGGCAATCTTCCTCGCCAACTACGCGCTCATCCTCACGCCGGGCAAGGTTGGCGCGCTGCTGAAAAGCTACTTTCTGAAGCAGAGCAGCGGCATTCCCGTTGCCCGCACGATGCCCATCATCGTGGCCGAGCGGCTGACCGATGGCCTGGGGATGCTGCTGATGACCACCGTGGCGCTCTTCGCCTACCCGGCAGCCTGGCCCGTGGTGCTCCTAACCTTTCTGGCGGTGGTTGCGCTCATCCTCGTGATTCAGATTCGCCCGCTGGCGCTTCGCCTGCTCTCGCTGGGGGAGCGGCTGCCAGGGATGAGACGCTTTGCCGGTACCCTGCATATCCTCTACGAGAGCGCCTACGACCTGCTGCGTGTCCGTGCGCTGCTCTGGGCCACCTTCCTGGGCACCGTCGCCCGGGCGATGGAAGGCGTCGCGCTCTACTTTGTTCTCCTGGGGCTGGGCGTTGCCCCGTCAATAGCCCTGCTGGAGCAGAGTGTTTTCATCGCTGCGCTCTCGAACATTGTGGGCGTCATCGTGATGATGCCGGGCGGGCTGGGCGGAACCGAGGGAAGTATGGCGGGCCTCCTGGATTACTTCGTGGGTCTCGCCCCCGGTCCTGCCACCGCCGCCACGCTGCTGAGTCGCTTCGCCTCGCTCTGGATCCCGGCGCTGCTGGGCCTCGCCGCGATGGGGCTCAAGCGGCATCTCTTCTTCGCGCCAGAGTCACAGGCCGAGGAACTGGTCGCCGAGGTGGCCACGCCATGAAATTCGATCTGCACCTGCACACCTTTCACTCGCCGGACTCATTGACCTCCTATGAAAGCATCATTCGCCGGGTGCAGGCGCGGGGGCTGACCGGCATTGCTGTCACGGACCACAACACGATGCGCGGAGCCGTGGAGTTGGCAAAAATTGCTCCCTTCCCGGTGATTCTCGCGGAGGAGATTCGCACCGTAGAAGGCGAGGTGATCGGCTATTTTCTACAGGAGGAAATTCCCCGTGGCCTGGGGCTGGAGGAGACCATCGCGCGGGTCCACGACCAGGGCGGGATCGTGTCGGTGCCCCACCCCGTGGACCGGGTGCGCCGCTCGTCAGCGATTGGCGAGGCGGCCCTGCTTCGCGTCATGGATCAGATTGATATGATCGAGGGACAGAATGGGCGCTGCATGTTCTCTGCGGATAATCTCCGTGCCCGTCAGCTAGCCAGTCAGTATGACAAGCCGCTCACCGCCGGGAGTGATGCCCATGCTCCCTTCGAGATTGGGCGCTGTTATGTCGAGTTGGACCCCTTTGACGGCCCGGAGCAGTTCCTCGCCAACCTGCGCGCGGCGCAGGTGGAAGAGAGCCGCTATACCCCCTGGGCCACCCTCTCGTCGGCTTTTGCCAAACTCGCGAAAAGGACAGGACTTGACCGATGGATAGCTTATTAGTCGTTCTCATTGTCTCTTTCCTCGCTACCGCCATCCCGACCTTCTTCTACATTGCCATCGCCCTGTGGCTGGACCGCTATGAGAAGGAGCCACTCTGGCTTATCACTGTCACCTTCCTCTGGGGGGCTGTTCCCGCCATCATCGTCTCGCTCATCGCCGAGATTGCACTGGATATTCCCATCCAGACGCTCGTCACAGGAGAGGCCACCCGGGATGTGATAGGCGCGGCGCTCGTGGCCCCGGTGGTGGAGGAAATCGCCAAGGCCATCCCCCTCTTTCTGATCTTCTCGTTCTACAAGCGGGAATTCGACGGCTTGATGGATGGCCTCATTTACGGGTCGTTGGTAGGCTTCGGCTTTGCCATGACCGAGAACGTTTTTTACTTCCTGAGCGCTTTTGATGAGGGCGGCTGGGAGGCTCTGACGATCCTGTTCGTTCTCCGCGCGCTGGTTTTCGGGCTAAACCACGCTCTATTTACCTCCGCGCTAGGAGCCGGGCTGGGCTACGCCCGCTACGCTTCCAATGGGTTGACGCGCCGTATCGCCCCTCTTGTGGGGTTGCTCGGGGCCATTGGGCTGCACATGATCCACAACTTCTTCGTTTCTACCGATGTGGAATTCTTTTGCTTCATCAGCCTCTTCTCCGACTGGCTGGGGGTGATTGCCTGGCTGGCTCTGGTGTTCTGGGCAACGAGTCTGGAGTCGAAGTGGATCAAGGAGGAGTTGGCCGAGGAAGTTGACAATGGCCTGCTGCGTCCCGAGCACGCTCAGGCCGCTGCCCGCTATCGCACGCGCCTGCGGGACCGCTGGGCCACCCTCCAGGAAAAAGGGTTTGGGCGCGCGCACCGGTTGAGCCACCTGCACGCTCTCTCTGCCGAGCTGGCCCTCAAGAAGCGCCAACTTCGCCTCTTCGGCGAGACCATTCACGCCGCTGAGGTGGACAAGCTGCGGAACCAGATATCGCAACTGGTGCCCGCGTTGTAAACAGAAAGGCAAAGGGCAAAAGGCAAAAGTGACGGCAAAGAAGAATTATCCTTCCTACTCTGCCGTTACTTTTGCCTTTTGTGATTTTACGATTTGATGTTCCCTATGGAACCTGCTCAGTGACTTTCCGGCGTACATCAGCGCGTTGCTATCGTCCTTTATCGTTATTTTTGCCCTTTGCCCTTTGCCTTTTGCCCTTCCCCTTTTAGGGGCCTACTTGGTGCCTTTCCGTTCTACGTTAAATAGTCTCGCAGCTTTTTGGAGCGCAGCGGGTGGCGGAGCTTGCGCAGGGCCTTGGCCTCGATCTGGCGAATGCGCTCGCGGGTGACGCCGAATTTCTGCCCGACCTCCTCCAGTGTGCGAGTCTGCCCATCCTCCAGACCGAAGCGCAGCGTGAGCACCTCTTTTTCCCGCTTGTTGAGCTGGTCCAGCACCTCCAGCATCTGCTCTTTGAGCAGTTTGCGCGAGGCGGCATCAACGGGGCCAGTGAGGGATTCATCGGGGATGAAATCGCCCAGGCTGGAGTTTTCCTCGTTGCCCACTGGAGTCTCCAGGCTCATCGGCTCCTGCGAGAGGCTCATAATGCGCAGCACCTTGGCCGCCGCGCGCTTGAGTTTGCGTGTGAGCAGCGGGTCCATCATGCGCTCGCCGCGCCAGGCGGCGCGAATCGACTCAATCTCCTCGGCCGCCAAGCCGACATCTTCCATCTCCAACGCGATTTCCTCGGCGGAGGGCTCGCGCCCCAGCTCCTGAACGAGGTTGCGACTGGTGCGGATGAGACGGTTGATCATGTCTACCATGTGAACGGGGATGCGAATCGTGCGCGCCTGATCGGCGATGGCGCGGGAGATGGCCTGGCGAATCCACCAGGTGGCGTAGGTAGAAAATTTGTACCCTTTGGTGTGGTCGAATTTTTCCACGGCGCGGAGGAGACCCAGGTTGCCCTCCTGGATGAGGTCCAGGAAGTTCATCCCGCGCCCCGTGTAGCGTTTGGCTACACTCACGACGAGGCGCAGGTTCGCCTCGGCCAGCAGGCTCTGGGCGCGGTGGGCCAGGACCGAGACGCGGCGGTAATGACGCTCCAACTCCTCGACTTCCAGATGATTGAGGAGGTCGAGAGTGCCTGGTGGCTGGAGCGGATCCTGAAGTGCTGTCAGTACATGGTCCGGCATCAGGAAGAGGCCAAGGGGCACATTGAAGAGGCGGCGCTTGGTCTTCTGCGCCAGGTCGGGCAGGTTGTGGTCGTACTGTGGAAAGGAGCGCCAGAAGTATTTTTCTGGGTAGAAAGGATGGTGGGGCGGCCAGGTCTTGCTCACCACCCTCACATCTTCCAGGATGCGGCTCAGGCTTGGCGGTTCCATATTCAGGCTGGTGCAGCCCTGGAGCACCGAGAGCCAGTTCTCGTAAAGGGTGTGGTAGGCCGCGTCGAGGATCGTGTGCGGAGCAGGAGGTGGCTCCCCTTCCTGGTACAACTCGTCGATGTACTGCTGCGCCCCGATCATCAGGGCCAACCAGATCTCTTCCTCCCCCGATAGTAGCGCAACCTTGTCGATCTCGCGCAGGTACATGCGCACCGGGTCACTGCCAGGATCGTCGACCTCTTCTTTGGCAGCGCTACGCTTCTCTTCTTTCTCTACCTGCTCCAGCTCCTCGTCCAGGGGCTCTTCCTCCTGCCAATCGGAGGGTTTGCCGATAGAGATACCACTTTCTTTCAGGGACTTGTAAATCGTCTCCAACTCCCCGGCAGGTAGGTTGGCGTCTGCAACACGAGCAATGACCTCCTGTTGGGTCAGGCGCTTCTCTGTTCCTGCTTTTTCAATCAGGGATTGGAGGATGACGTCTCGATCCGCTGGTGGGATCATCCGAGTTTCCTCCCGACGTAGTGGGGCTGGCTGCGATAGAATAGGGGGATTTCAGAAACTGGAAATAGTTTAGGCCACGGTGTAAATGACGTCAATCAAGAGCGCTTTGGTTCTACGGTCCTACGCTGCTTGAGCCGATCCTGCTGGCCTCGTTGCCGTCTGAGAATCCGCTGTTCGACTTCATACTTCTGTTGGAGAAGGGTGCGCATGGTGGCGGGGTCCGCCTCCATCGTGCGCTGTAGATCATCCAGAACGTAGTGTAACTGGCGCGCCTGCTGCTCGTCATGGCGAATCAGAAAGTCGCTGAGACGGGTCAGTGCCTCCTCCTCCCACGCTTCCGGCTCGATGGGAGGTTGCCCGGCATAAAAATGGATGATGCGCCGCAGGTGGCGGGCGATGGGCGGCTCCAATTCCTCGATAAATTCTTCCAGGTGGGTCGCGCTTTGCAGGCCATGCGCCTGGAGCGCCTCGAACAGTTGGCGATGCTCGGTCTGCTGCCACATATCGCCGCGCATCCCCTGCTGGAGCGCCTGCTGGAGAAACGCGGGCCGCTCCAGCAACAGATAGAGCAGGTAGGCTTCCAGGTCTCGCGGTTCCGCGCCTGGCTCCGCCTGGGGGCGCGGCTCCGCCACGACCTCATCCAGGTAAAAGGAATCGTCTCCCCACTCCCCCTCTGTTTCTTCCCAGCCCTCGGGCGGTGGGGGGGCGAAAGAAGGCTCAGGCGGCGGCTCGGCCAGGGTACGCAGCGTGGGTGCTTTGGGAGTCGCTGCGCTACGATCCGTTACCTTGACCAGCTCCTGCGCGAGTGTTCGCTCGTCGGTACGAAGCAGGTGGGCCAGCCGCTGGAGATAGTGATCCCGCACCAGTGTAGAGTCAAGGGCCGCGATGATGGGCAGCACCGCCGCCGCCACGCGCGCCTTCTGGATGGGGTCCTCCAGGTTGGCCTGGCGGGCGTGCTGGGTAATCAGATACTCGACAACGGGCAACGCGTCAGCCACGAGCTGCGCCCAGCGCGCCGGCTCCTCGCGGATGAGATCATCGGGGTCATAGCCCGCAGGCAGCGCCAGCACGCGGAGGTCGCCCTCGATGTCCGTGGCCCTGCCCTGCCCCTGCCGCGCACGCTCCCAGCGGGCACGGCGCACCTGCTGCTGAAGGTCCAGCACCGCCTCCAGGCCGCGCTCGATGGCCTTCTGCCCGGCGGCGTCGGCATCCAGGGCGAGAGTAAGGTTGGGCGAGTAGCGCTGGAGCAGCCGAATCTGCTCGCTGGTAAGCGCGGTGCCCAGCGCGGCCACCACATTGGTGAACCCCGCCTGGTGCGCGGCGATGACATCCATGTAGCCCTCGACGATGATGGCGCGCTCCTGACCGCGAATGGCGTCCTTGGCCAGGTCCAGACCATAGAGCGTGCGGCTCTTGTCGAAGAGCGGGGTCTGCGGAGAGTTCAGGTACTTGGGCACCTGCTCCTCCTGGAGCGCGCGCCCCCCGAAGCCGACGACCTGCCCCCGCGCATCGCGAATGGGAAAGATCAGCCGACCCCGCAGGCTGTCGTAGTAGCCACCCTGCTCCCGCTCGTGGAGCAGCCCGACCCGCGCCATCTCCTGCGCCGTGTAGCCGCGCGCCGTCAGTGCCCGGAGCAGGGCATCCCACGCGGCAGGCGCATAGCCCAGCGCGAAGCGTTGCGCCGTCTCGGCAGAGATTCCGCGCCGCGTCATGTACGCCCGGCAGGCGGCTGCCTCGTCCAACTGGTAGAGCCAGCTCTGAAATTGCTGGTGCGCGGCCTCGCAGACGGCAAGCAGCCGCTCGCGGGCGGCCTGTGCCTCGCGCTGCGCGTCGTTCTCCTCCTCTAGCGTCACCCCTGCCTCGCGCGCGAGCAGGCGCAGGGCCTCCGCAAAGGTGAGCCCCTCGCGCCTCTGCACGTAGGAGAAGAGGTCCCCGCCCACGCCACAGGCCCCGAAACAGTGCCAGGTCTGGGTATGGGGGAAGATCACAAAGGAGGGGGTGTTCTCCGCGTGGAAGGGGCAGCACGCCTTGAAGGTGCGCCCGGCGCGCTTCAGCTCTACAGAGCGACCAATGTACGTCTCCAGGTCGAGGCGCTGTTTGATCTCTTCGATAACGCGGTCAGAGGCCATGAGCTTCGGGTCGCTCCAGAGATGTGCGGAAAGGGGAATCGCGATTATAGCACGAAGCGAGGGGGTGAAAAGGTTTTATGGCAGGACTGTGTTAAAAAGTTGACGATTTTTAGATGTTTCTGGCCCGCGATAGTATCATTCAGTCACGAAGCATGCCTGAGTACCAGGGGAGGTAAAAATGAAGGTAGCAACAACCGTAAACTTATCGGAAGACGTTCGACAAGTACTGGATCAACAAGCCTCTACGCTCCAAGCTCGGTCGGAAATAGTTGAAACGGCCTTACGAACCTTTTTTCAACAGCAACTAACATCTGAACAAAACCAACAGGATTTAGCAATCATCAACGAGCACGCAGACGCCTTGAATGAGGAAGCTGCCGATGTGCTATCGTACCAGGCAGACTGGTGAAACGCGGCGAGTTGTATCTGGTAAAAAAGCCGTCTGGGGGTGATCCGAAACGACAGCGCGTGTTTGTGGTGGTGAGTCGCCAAGTCTTAATAGAGTCATCCTTTTCAACGGTCATGTGTGCGCCTATCTATACACGCCATGATGGGTTATCCACACAAGTGCGGATTGGGGTGGAAGAAGGCTTAAAGCACGAGAGCAGCATTCACTGTGACGAGTTAATCAGTCTGCCCAAGATGATGCTCACCCATTTCGTTGGCTCTCTGTCTCCAGAAAGAATCCAAGAACTCAATCGGGCCTTGCGACTCGCCCTGGCAGTTGACTAACAATTCCTCAGTGGATCCCTTCAGGGTCAGGTGGGTTTTTGAAAAGATGCCGATCCGCATTTAGGCCGATAATAATGCCGAGTAACCCGTTAAAACCTCCTATTACCAACGCCGAATTGAAGGTATCTAAAAGTTGAACCAACTTATAGATTGGACTTTTGACAATTTTAGGGCACTTCAAGAGGGGCCACAGATTGTTTGCAGGGAGAGCGGGTAGCGCCTGGGGAGCAACGCCGGAATAAAGTCGGGGTTTGGGCGATACGTCCCCGGTGCTCAAACCTCGACTTTATTCGCCCCCCCCATTCCTGTGAGGTGTTTTTCTCTCTACAAGGGCCTCCTTCCTACCCACCTCAGAGGCCAATTTTTGTCAAAAGTCCAATATAGATGACGTATTTCGTGGATAGGCTTTAGGGGAGGGCCGCGAGTAAGCAGTATATTTGGTAACAAGCACGATTATAATACGAAGCGAGTGTGTGAAAAGGGGGAGGCTGATTCCAGTGGACTGTCAAGGCTGGAGTGATGATTTGCCATGCGACTGAAGTCGCCCCTTGTAGCCGTTGGCCGGGCGTCCGCGTAGGCGGACGCGACATAGGCATTCATCAAAGCACGCATGACAGACCACTAGGGGAATCAGCCTCCTCAACCCTCTGCTAATAGCTGTAGAAGCCCTTGCCGGTTTTGCGGCCATGATAGCCCGCCGTGACCATGCGGCGCAGGAGCGGCGGGGCGGCGTAGCGCATATCCTTGAACTCCTCGTACATGGCATCGGCGATGAAGAGCAGCGTGTCCAGCCCCACGAAGTCGGCCAGGGTGAGCGGCCCCATCGGATGGTTCAGCCCCAGTTGGATGCCCTTGTCGATGTCTTCCTTGCTGGCGACCTGCTCCTCCAGGAGGCGAATGGCGTCCAGCGTGTAAGGGATGAGCAGGCGATTGACGATGAAACCCGGTCGGTCCTTGGACTCGACGGTTTCCTTGCCCAGCGCCGCGCCAAAGGCCCGCGCCATCTGCATCGTCTCGTCGCTGGTCTGGAAGCCGCGCACATACTCGATGAGTGGCATGACGGGGACCGGGTTGAAGAAGTGGACGCCCAGCACCTTGTCGGGGCGCGTCGTGGCTGAGGCGATCTCAGCAATCGAGAGGCTGGAGGTGTTGGAGGCCAGAATGACATGCGGGGGAACGAGGCCATCGAGCGCGCTAAAGATGCGTTTCTTGATCTCCATGTTCTCGGTAGCCGCCTCGATCACGAGGTCGCAGTTGGCCAGCCCCTCCAGCTCCGTGGTGTACTGGAGACGGGAGCTGGCGCTCTCGTACTCCTCCTGCAACAGCTTGCCACGTTCCAGGCCACGCTTCAGCGACTTGCCCACGCGCCCCCGCCCGGCCTCCAGGGCCGTCTCGTTGATCTCGCGGACCACGACGGAGAAGCCGGAGCGCGCCGCCTGCTCCGCGATGCCGCTGCCCATCAGACCACAACCAATGACACCCACTGTGCGAATATCCATGTTCACTCCTCGTTGAGTTTAAAAATCAAGCAACCACCAGGGTGAGGGCTCCATCCTCGAAGGGCAGCGCCAGATGCGGCGTCTGAAGCGGCGTCTCCACCGTGCCGAGGAGCAGCGCCACCGCACCGGGGAGCGGCGTAAAGCGCTGGATATCCTCGGGATAGGCGATGAGCAGGTCGCCCGCGCCGATCTGGCCGCCTGTACCGCTAAAATTCACCCTGGTGGTGCGCGGTTTCATACTTCCATCAAAGACGACATTTGGGCCAAGGGCCAACGTTGGCGGCTGCATGGCCCCCAGCAAAAGCGCCATGAAGCGCTCGCGCGGACTCTCCTGGTAGCGAGGCAGCCGCTCCATTGGCGAGGCAATAAACAATGCTTCCTCCGTTTGTTCCCCTACCACTACCGTTCGCCAGGGCATGTCGCCACCCGCCTGATCCAGCAACGCCATGTGCGCCTCATCCGACGCGGAAGCCACCAGCAGCCCACCCGCCCGCAGCGTTCCAACCGATGGGGACCAGTCAGACGCTGCGCCCAGCACAGCCAGATCAAAGTCTTTCGTGGTCATATCTTCACGATTGGGCGCAAGAGCCACCGAAAGCCAGGTGAGGGCGATAGCATCAAGTGATGCGCCCAGGAAAAGTCGTTGGGGGCGGCACGCCCGCACCAGCAGATAGAGCAGAGGAGGGGACGGCTCGGTGCCCGCTGCTTCGGCGTGCTGGAGGAATGTCACCGCCTCAGCCGTCATGGGAACGCCACGATACAATGCCTGACTCATTTTGCCCTCCTGGGGGCTATCCTACCGTGCATTGCAGACTATTTGAAACGGGCCGGCGTGGACCGGGCCAGCATGGCATAACCGGCAAAACCCGCCACAAGAGAGGCCACGAGAATCGCTAGCTTGGCTGTTTCCAGAAGAAGAGGGTCGGCCCCAAAACCAAGCGAGGCAATGAAGAGGGACATGGTGAAGCCAATCCCGGCCAGCACGCCCGTGCCTACCATCTGATACCAGTTAGCTCCTGCTGGAAGGGAGGTCATTCCGCTGCGGATCGCCAACCAGGAGGCCCCCACCAACCCGATGGGTTTGCCAAGGACCAGCCCGGCAACAATACCCAGTGTCACCGGCAATGTCTCCCCGCCCAGGCTGGCAAAAGAGAGAGGGACGCCCGCATTGGCCAACGCGAAGATAGGCATAATGAGAAAGCTCACCCAGACATGAAGGTCGTGCTCCAGCTTTTGCAGGGGAGCCTGAACCTGCTCGCACGCCTCCTCCAACGCGATGACGGCGCTCTGCTGCTTCTCATTGGTAAGCATGGGGCTTGGCGCGGACTCCCCCTGCTCGAACTCGTCCAGTAGGCGGCGGGCTCGTCGGAGGAACGTTTTATCGTCAATGGTGTGGCGGGCGGGAATCGTCAGGGCCAGCAAGACACCCGCAATGGTGGCATGGACCCCTGATGTCAGAAACGCCAGCCAGACCACCATGCCCAGCACGGCATAGAAGAGAATCGCGCGAACGCCCAGGCGATTGGCAATAAAGAGCAAGCCCAGCACAAGAAAGCCTATCGCCAGGGCCGCAAAATTGAGGTCGGCGGTATAAAAGAAGGCAATCACCAGAACCGCAATGAGGTCATCTACGATGGCAACCGCCGTGAGGAAAATCTTCAGAGAGAAGGGAACCCGGTCACCGAGGAGGGCCAGGCAGCCCAGTGCGAAGGCGATGTCGGTAGCCATCGGGATACCCCAGCCCTTGGCCCCGATGCCACCAGCGTTGAAGGCCAAGTAGATCAGCGCGGGCACGGCGACACCGCCGAGGGCTGCCACGATGGGCAAGGCTGCCGCGCGGGGGTTCGCGAGTTCGCCCACCGAGACCTCACGCTTGATCTCCAGCCCTACCACAAAGAAAAAGATGGCCATGAGCGCATCATTGATCCAATGATGCAGGCTAAGCTTCAACTGGTATGGTCCCGCGCTGATGGTGATGTAGCTATGGAGAAACTCGTCGTAGCTCTCCGCCAGGGGTGAATTTGCCAGCAGCAGCGCGATCAGGGTTGCCCCTATAAGGACAATGCCGCCTGATGCTGATCGGTGAATAAACTCCTGCATGGGGGCCAGCACAACCTGGATAGGGGTGCTGGGGTACGCTTTTTGTTTGGACATGTCTCTTATGAAGCCTCGCCTGAGCTGCCCTGCACCTGGAAGCCAGCCAGGGCCTCCAGGGCCTTGACGAGCGCATGGTTACCTTCCCGCCCCAATCCTCGTTCCTGAAGAGTGCGGTAGAGCTGGAAGATATGAGCGGTATTGGGTACGGGGACTCCAACCTGGTCAGCCGCTTCCAGAACGAGGCGCAAATCCTTCTGCTGAAGCTCGATGGTGAAGCCAGGCCGCCAATCGCGCTCCAGAATCTGCGGCCCTCGATTCGTCAGCATCCACGAGCCTGCCGCGCCCGCACTGATCGCCTCCCACGCCCGCCGTACATCGACGCCGCTCTTCTGTGCGAAGAGTAGCGCCTCGCACATGGCCAGGCAGTTGCCGACGACCACGATCTGGTTCATCAACTTGACCACCTGCCCCGCCCCATTGCCACCGACGTGGGTAATGCGCTTTCCCATCGTTTCCAGCACCGGGCGGGCACGGGCAACATCCTCGTCGCTGCCACCCACCATGATAGACAGTGTGCCCATCGCCGCCCCCTCGCTGCCCCCGCTGACAGGCGCATCGAGCATGGCCGCGCCCTGCCGGGCGAGGTGGGCCGCGATGGCCTGCGTGGCAACCGGCGAGATCGTGCTCATGTCGATGACCAGCGAGCCCGCGCGCACCCCATGCAGGACACCGGACTCACCCAGAATCACCTCCTCCACATCGCGGGTGTCGCTGACGATGGTGATGATGATGTCGCTCCGGGCCGCCACCGCACGGGGACTCTCCGCCCAGATGGCACCCTGCTCAATGAGTGTCTCAGCACGCGAGGCGGTACGATTCCAGAGGGTGACCGGGTAGCCCGCGTCGATCAGGCGGCGGGCCATACCCATCCCCATGATACCAAGGCCGATAAAGCCGACTTGTTCCATAACGAGTGTGTTCCTGAGGGTAAAACGTAATGCATATTACGTTTTACGTAACTGGTTCTGACAGAATTTGTGGTATGGAAGAGGGGAAGCGTGCCAGCGAAGCCCTCTCCCCCACGTCGCTTCGCTCCGTGTCCCCTCT
>JACCSL010000948.1 GCA_013812995.1 Ardenticatenales bacterium
CTACAGCGGCGCGGGGATGTCGGAGCCGGTGGAGGCTATTGTCTCGACCCCGGAGTGGCGCTGGCGGCTGGCAGGATGGCCCACACGGGGCGCACAGGTATCGCGTCCTCCAGTCGTTCATGCCGCGCCAACAGCCACCGCCGCGCCGCTCGCGCTCACGCTCATCTCCCGCTCCGGTCACCTGGATAGCTCCGGGCGCTTCCACGTCGTGGCGCTGCTCCGCAATGAGAATCCGGTAGACCTGGTCAACCTCTCGGTCCGAGTGAATCTGCTCAGCGAGGACAATGAGGTGCGCCGCGCCATCGCCACGGAACCCTACGCCCGCTCCGTGCCCGCTGGCGCGGTGGTTCCTCTGCATGTCGTCGCCGATGGTATCGAGCCCGCCAACTTTAGCATCGTTGCAGGCGGCATCTCCGGCATCGCCCCAGCCCTGCCCTTAGCTGTGGAGGCCAGCAGCGGGAGCGAGGCCAGTGATGGCTTCTACTATGTCGAGGGGCGCGTGCGCAACACAGGTGACAGTCGTCTGGACTTCCCGCGCGTGGCCATCGTCCTGATCGATGACAGTGATCGCTCGGTCAATGCCGAGGTGATTCTCCCCGTTCCCTCCCAGATCGAGCCCAATGGCACCGCCACCTTCCGCGTGCGCTTCGCCTACTTCCCCCGCGTCCGCTCCCACCAGATATACGTTCTCCCGTAGCACCCACGCACGCCGCTAGCCTTCCTCTTCCCAAGCCGCATGGAAAAACTCCTGCTCGCATAGCATCGCGTAGCGGTAGGTCGAGGTTGCCTGCTCCGGCAGGGCGACATAGCGATCCACCAGTCCCTCCAAACGCTGCGCCAACGCTTCGATTCCCGGCGCGCTGTACGTGCCAATCCAATGACTGTAGCGATGCTCAGGCAGCCCGTTCCTGGCAAGCTCCTGACCCAGAAAGGCGTACAACCGGACGCACGGAGCCATTGCCGTGGCAGCGATCCCTACATCGTGCCCCCAGGTCATTGCCATGAGGAAATCAATGTAGCGCCGCGTCGCGGGCTCGGGCATCACGCGCTGGATATCGACGTTCAGCGAGGCAGCATATTGCTCGTGCAGGTGGAGTTCGTCGAGGGTTGCACCCGCCAGGGCGTGGAAAGCTTTGACGCCTTCCCAGTCGGGGGCCTTGGCCGCCGCCAGGCTGTAGGCCCGCGCCGTTGCCTCCAGGAAACAGGCGTCCTGCGCGATATAACGGGCGAATCGTCGCGGGTCCAGGGATCCGTCCCCGATGCCCTGGATGAACGGATGGTTGCGGCAACTATGGGCAAGGGCGAGATTGTTCTGCCAGAGTTGCCCGGATAATGTCATCATCTTTTCTTACCCTTGACTCATTCTAAATTAGCCGCGACAAATCTTGACGAGTTTACTCAACATTGGTATTATCCTACCTAGGTACTATGTCTATTCGCGCCCGCCAGAGCGGGCTTACCCTCGACCCAACACGATCAGGAGTGACCTTCGATATGTCAGATTCGTCTTTCTTGGAAATCAAAGACTTGCACGTTTCGGTGGAAGGCAAAGAAGTGCTCAAGGGGGTTTCCCTCACCGTACGGCAGGGGGAGATCCACGCTCTGCTTGGCCCCAACGGCGCGGGCAAGTCCACGCTCGGCTACGCGATTATGGGCCACCCTAAGTATGAAATCGTGAGCGGCGAGGTTCTGCTCGATGGTAAAAATCTCCTGGAGATGGAAGCGGACGAGCGCAGTCGTCAGGGACTTTTCCTGGCCTTCCAGTATCCTATCTCCATTCCCGGCGTCACCGTGGCGAACTTCCTGCGCGCCGCCCTGAATGCGCGCCGCACCGAGGGCAAGATCAGCCCGATGGAGTTCCGCAAGCTCCTCACCGGCAAGATGAGCCAGCTCGGCATCGACCGCTCCTTTGCGGGGCGCTATCTCAACGAGGGCTTCTCCGGCGGCGAGAAGAAGCGGGCGGAGATTCTCCAGCTCGCCACGCTGGAGCCCAAGATCGCTATTCTGGACGAGACCGATTCCGGTCTCGACATCGACGCGATGCGAATCGTGGCGGACGGAGTCAACCAGCTCCTCGGCCCCGAGATGGGCATCCTGGTCATCACTCACTACCAGCGCTTCCTCAACTACATCAAGCCCGACTTTGTCCACATCCTGCTCGACGGCAAGATCGTCGTGCGCGGTGGGGCCGAACTGGCCGAAGAGTTGGATGTGAAGGGCTACGAGTGGGTCCGCGACCAGTATGGAGAGAAGGAGGCCGTCAGTGGCTGAGAACGAAAGCACTTTTGAGCAGTTGCCCGAGGCCGAAAAAGTCAACCTCATCAACAACTCGTATGCCGAGAAGTATGGCTTCCACGACAGCGATGACAACTATTTCTTCAAGAGCCGCAAGGGGCTCGACGAGGGGGTTGTCGCTGAAATCTCACTGATGAAGAAGGAACCCGAGTGGATGACCACGCGCCGCCTGGAGGCGCTGGAAATCTTCCGCAAGAAGCCGATGCCCCAGTGGGGCGGCGGCGGCGCGCTGAATGACATCGACTTCGACGACATCTTCTACTATATGAATGCCTCTGGCAATGAGGCCAAATCGTGGGACGATGTACCCGACGAGATCAAGCGCACCTTTGACCGACTCGGCATCCCCGAGGCCGAGCAGAAGTTCCTCTCTGGCGTAGGGGCGCAGTACGAGTGTCTGCGGGGTGATGCGCGGGTATACACCGGGCGCGGCCTCGTTCCGATTGAAGCGGTCGAGGCAGGCGATGTGGTTTTCTCCTTTGATGAAGTGCAGGAGCAAATCATCCCCGCCACCGTAAAGGCGACTGCTTACAAGGGCGAGCGTGAAGTATTCGAGGTAGCTGTTGGCACACGGACGATTCATGCCACAGCGAACCATCCGTTCTTGGCGCTAGCCTATCGCAAAGAAGACGGAAAGCAGCGCGGTCGCTACACTCGCGAATGGAAGTACCTGGAGGAGCTTCAGGTAGGCGACCTGGTTGCTCTTGCCAAGCAACTCCCCGATGTGGGGCAGGCCCACACACTCTTGCAGCCTGAAATCAAGACTGAAGTGGTCGGGCGAAATCAGAGTGTTGAATATAAGCTTGACATTTCTAATCGCTATAATGAAGTTTCGCTTCCTGAGCAGACTTCAGCCGAACTCATGTGGTGGTTCGGGCTTTATATCGGCGATGGATTCATTCATCACACCAACGGTGCCGATAAAGCTCGTGTAGAATTTGCCATTCCCGCCACAGATGCTGGGTTGCGTACAGAACTGGAGCAGGTCACTGAGGCACAGTTTAGCTTGCCCATGACGAATGGCGACCCATACCGAGTAACCGCCAATTCGACTATCATTGCGCGTTTCTTAGAGGCTAACGGCTTTGAAGGCACAGCGCACACCAAGCGGGTGCCCCAATGGGTCTTCACTCTGCCAGAAGAGCAACGGCTTGCCTTTATCGGTGGCTATGTAGACGCTGACGGCTATGTGCGTGATCACGAGAAGAACCGCGACATCAGTCTGACCAGCGCCAACCCAGATTTGTTGCAGGATGTGAAGAATCTTGCCGCCTCCTGTGGCATCCCTACATCGAACATTCACCGCTTCGAGTCAAAGCATCCACATGATAAGACGCGCACGGTAACAGGGTATCGCTTTACGTTCAGCGGAGATTTTGATCGTATTGCCTGTCGCTCGCCTCAACGTACGGGACGACTAGGTAAGCGCCAGTATCATCACGACTACTCAAGCGCTAAGGGAACCACATTCCGCGACCACACCAATGAATTCATCGGTTTTGCCAAGATTACCAGCATTACCCCCGCTGGCGTGGCACCTGTCTATGACATTGAAGTGGATGGGCCACACAACTTTGTTGCTGAGGGGCTGATTGTCCACAACTCTGAAGTGGTCTACCACAACATCAAGAAGGAATTGGAGGATAAGGGCGTTATCTTCCTCTCAACGGACCACGCGCTGCAACAGCACCCTGAGCTTTTCAAGCAGTACTTTGGCACCATCATTCCTTCCTCCGACAACAAGTTCGCCGCGCTGAACACAGCGGTCTGGTCGGGTGGCTCCTTCATCTACGTGCCCAAGGGCGTGAAGATCGACATGCCGCTCCAAGCTTACTTCCGCATCAACGCGCAGAGCATGGGCCAGTTCGAGCGCACGCTCATCATTGCGGATGAGGGGAGCTGGGTGCACTATGTAGAGGGCTGCACCGCTCCGAACTGGACGGAAGATTCGCTGCACTCGGCGGTGGTAGAGATCATCGTCAAGAAGGGCGCACGCGTGCGCTACACGACGATCCAGAACTGGTCGAACAACGTCTACAACCTCGTGACCAAGCGCGCCATCTGCGAAGAGGGTGCGACGATGGAATGGGTGGACGGGAACATCGGTTGTCTTGCCGAGGGCTCGACTGTGACAACGCCCGATGGCATCAAGCCGATTGAGTCGTTAGAGGTAGGCGATGAGGTGCTTTCCTACGATGACCAGGTGGGTGAACTTGTCTTCCGTCGCGTCCTTGCGAAGAAATTCTCTGGTAATCAGCCTGTCCATAACGTGGTCGCAGGTGAGCGGGAACTGCGCGTGACGGCCAATCATCCTTTCTACTCCTACGTTAAGGATGAAGGTGGCTATCGCTTGGCCTATGTGCGCGCTGACCACCTGCAAGAGGCAATCGTACCAACTGCTCTGCCAGAAACTGTCCTTACCCATGAACCAACTTTGGCTGTAGCAGGGAGCGGGCACATTGTACAAAATCGTAACGTCGGGCGCTCGCAGATTGAGCTTTCCGAGAGTGTCGAGATTGTCAATGTCAATGTCTCCGAAGCGTCGGCGGAACTCGTGCCAACGTGGGACATCGAGGTTGAGGGAACGGGCAACTTTGTCTCGCAGGGTTTCATTGTCCACAACTCCAAGTTGACCATGAAGTACCCGGCGGTCTACATGATGGGGCCGCACTCGCACGGCGAGATTCTCTCCATCGCCTTCGCGGGCAAGGGACAGCACCAGGACGCGGGCGCGAAGGTCATTCACGCCGCGCCGCACACCTCCTCCATCATTACCTCCAAGTCCATCTCCAAGGATGGCGGGCGCGCGGGCTACCGTGGGCTGGTGCAGGTGCTGGAGGGCGCGTACGATTCTAAGTCCAGCGTCGTCTGTGACGCGCTGATTCTGGACGACGAGAGCCGCTCCGACACCTATCCCTACATCGACATCCGCGAGGACGATGTTTCCATCGGCCACGAGGCGACGGTTTCCAAGGTGGGCGAGGAGCAACTCTTCTACCTGATGAGCCGTGGTGTCAACGAGGAAGAGGCGCTGAGCATGATCGTCTCCGGCTTCATCGAGCCGATTGTCAAGGAACTGCCGATGGAGTACGCGGTCGAGATGAACCGCCTCATCCAGCTTGAGATGGAAGGCTCCGTCGGGTAAGCGCAGCAAAGATGCAGAAACAAAGGGGCGACAGTGTAGAGGCAATGCTCTACCCGCCCCTTTGCTTTGTCAGATAACTCACTTGAACCGATATGGTTGTGGAGGTAGGTAGTGGCTGAACAAACGTTGCAGGTCCAGGCCCTGAGTCGGGAGGGCGTGACATTCCTGAGCGAGCAGATAGGCGAAGCGGGGCCGATGCGCCAGCGCCGGGAGGAGGCGTGGCGCTTCTACCTGGAGAGCCCATTCCCCAACTCGAACACCGATGAACCCTGGCGTCGCACCGATACGCGAGCCCTTGTTCGCCGCCTAGACAAGCTCTCGCCCGCTCCGCAGTCGGCCCTGGCCGAGAGCATCGAGAGCCTGCCGGAAGCGATGCAGGCAGTATTGCGCGAGAGCGACAAGCGCGGCGGCCTACTGGTGCGCCGGGATAACGGGGTCGTTTACTTTGAACTGGACGAAGAGTACATTGAGCAGGGCGTGCTCTTCATGGATTTGAACCAGGCCCTGCGCGAGCACCCTGAGCTTGTCGAGAAATATCTCTTCCAACTCGTGAAGCCGGAAGAGGGCAAGTTTCAGACGCTCCACGCGGCGCTGGTGAATGGCGGAGCCTTCCTATATGTGCCTCGTGGCGTCGTGGTGGAGCGCGCGCTCCAGGTGATTCACTGGGTCGATACAACGGACACCTTGCTTTTCCCTCACACACTCGTCGTGCTGGAGGAGGAGGCGCAGGCCACCGTCATGGACGATTATCTTTCCGAGGTCACGGGCGGCAGCATCTTCGTGAACAGCGCCGTCGAGCTTCACCTCGCTTCCTACTCGACGCTGATCTACCTGTCGATCCAGAACTGGGCGCAGAATGTGACCCACTTCAACTTCAGCCGGGCCGCCGTCGGGGCCAGCGCGACTTTGAACTGGACCGTTGGGCAGTTCGGGGGCAAGCTCACCCGCTTCCAGACCGAGGCCGACATGGTGGGGTCCGGGGGCAGCGCCCTCCTGAATGGTGTGTTCTTCCCCACGGAGGGACAGCAGCACGGGAACTACACCCTCCAGCACCACAAGGCGACCCACTGCACCAGCGACCTGCTCTACAAGGGTGCACTGCTGGGCAAGTGCCGCTCCGTGTACGAGGGCGGTATCAAGGTGGCAAAGGGCGCGCAGCAGACCGACGCCTACCAGGCCAACCGGAACCTCATGCTTTCGCGCAGCGCCCACGCCGATTCCATCCCACAACTGGAGATTGAGGCGCACGAGGTGCGCTGCACCCACGGCTCGACCACCAGCCAGATGGACCAGGAGGAGCTCTTTTACCTTCAGAGCCGTGGCATCGACAAGGATCCGGCCACGAAGCTGATCGTCGAAGGTTTCTACGTGCCGGTGCTGGACCGCATCCCCCTTCGTGAGGTGCGCGCGCGCCTCAAGGCGGCCATCCAGAGCCGTATGTCCTCCTGACGGACCGATCATGACGAGCCGCCAGGATTTCTTCGAGTTCATCCTCGATCATTACGAGAACCCGCGCCACCGGGGAATTCTGAGTGCCGCCGATGTGGTCATGAAGGGCGGCAATCCTGGCTGCGGTGACGTGGTCACGATCTATCTGCGCATCGACCCGGAGAGCCAGCAAATCGAGGACATCTCCTTCACGGGTGAGGGCTGTACCATTAGCCAGGCGGCGGCCTCACTCACGATGACAAAGATTCAGGGGCAAACGCTGGCCCAGGTTCACACGCTTCGGGCACAGGACATTCTCACCGATCTCGGTGAGAGTGTCCTGCGGACCCGCCGCCGCTGTGCGACGCTGGCGCTCCATACCCTGCGGGCCGCGCTCACCCGCTACTTGCAGAGCCATCCGGGGCTACCCGCCCCTTCGTCGGACGCGGACGAGCCTGCGCTCGGGCTCCACTTTGAGCCGCAGCCTGGCACAGAGGAATAACTCATGTACGACACCCCTGCCTTGCGCGAACAGTTCCCGATCCTGCAAACCACGGTTCAGGGCAAGCCGCTCATCTACCTCGACAGCGCCGCTACCTCACAGAAGCCGCGCGAGGTCATCGAGAGCATGAACCGCTACTACTACGAGAGCAACGCGAATGTCCATCGTGGCATTCACACCCTCTCGGAGCGGGCCACGCAGGCGTATGAGGGAGTTCGTAAGAAAGTGGTGCGCTTCATAAACGCCTCCTCCGTCCGCGAGATTATCTACACGCGCAACACGACCGAGGGCATCAATCTTCTTGCCAATACCTGGGGGCGAGCGACTCTCACCTCCAAGGACGCCGTGCTCATCACCGGGATGGAGCATCACTCGAACATCGTCCCCTGGCAGATTCTCCAGCAGCAGCTTGGCTTTGAGCTTCGCCATGTCCCTGTGACCGATGGCGGCGAGTTGGACCTGGACGCGCTGCCCCGGCTGCTCGACTCCAAGGTGAAACTCTTTTCCTTCGTCCATGTGAGCAACGTTCTGGGGACCATCAACCCCGTGGAGATGTTGGTCCGTCAGGCACACGAGGTCGGGGCGTTGGTCCACATTGACGGCGCACAGAGCGTGCCGCACATGCCGGTGGACGTGCAGGCGCTGGGCTGTGACTTTCTCTCGTTCAGCAGCCACAAGATGTGCGGGCCGACCGGCTTTGGCATCTTCTGGGGGCGGCGCGAGCTGCTTCAGGAGATGCCGCCCTTTTTTGGGGGCGGTGATATGATCTCGGTGGTGTCGCTGGAGCAGGGCTCTACCTGGGCGGAGCTTCCCCACAAGTTCGAGGCGGGAACTCCCAGCATCGCTGAGGCCATCGGGCTGGGCGCGGCGATTGATTTTCTGAGTGAGCTTGGCATGGACAATGTGCGCCAGCACGAGATCGAGCTGACGACCTACGCGATGGAGGCGCTCAGCGAGGTTCCGGGGATTCGTTTCCTTGGGCCCCTGGACCCGCATAAAAAGGGGGGCGTTGCCACCTTCACGCTGGAGGGCGTTCACCCGCACGACATCGCGGCGACATTAGATGAGCAGGGCATCGCGATCCGCGCGGGACACCACTGCGCGCAGCCCCTCCACGAGCGCTTTGGGATTCCCGCCTCGGCCCGCGCGAGCTTCTACCTGTACAACGAGCCCAGCGAGGTGGACGCCCTGGTGGTGGGGCTGAGAAAAGCACAGGCGCTCTACGCGCTGTAGCGTGCGGGGAAGCAAGCAGGAGCGATTCTTGCTGGAAAGTTTCCCAGTTTGGAGAAAACGTATGGACGATATGGCACGAGAGACGATTCTCGATTACTACCGCAACCCGCGCAACCGGGGCCATCTGGAGAACCCGACCGTCTCGCGGGAAGAAAAGAACCCCACCTGCGGGGACGTCATCCGCATGGACTTGCTCATTGAGGACGAGATAGTGAAGGATGTGCGCTTTAGCGGGCAGGGCTGCTCCATCAGCCAGGCCGCGGCCTCGATGCTCACCGAGATGGTCAAGGGCAAGCCCCTGGCTGAAGTGAAGCAAATTTCCAAGGATGACATTCTCGACGCGCTGGGGCTCACGCTGGGTCCCGCTCGCATCAAGTGCGCGCTGCTCGGCCTGAAGGCGCTCAAGGTGGGAGCCTACGGGCTGGAGGGCTGGCGTGATGGCCAGCCAGAAGAAGAGGTATGGTAAGTGGCAGAGTTTATCACCGTCGCTAAAACCAGCGACATTCCGCCGGGTCAGGCCGTCGTCGTCGATGTCGAGGATCTTTCCATTGTCATCGGTCATGTGGAGGACGAGGGCTTCTTTGCCATCGCTGATCTGTGCAGCCACGATGGCGGGCCGCTGGGCGATTGCGATTTACAGGGAGCCTCCATCGAGTGTCCGCGTCACGGCGCGCGCTTCGATGTGCGCACCGGCGCGGCGCTGACCATGCCCGCCATTGTCCCCGTCGAGGTCTACCAGGTGCGCGTGGTCGGTGACGAGATTCAGGTAGTGATTTAGTGAAACGTGAAACGTAAAACGTAACTGCTTCTGACGGAATATGTGGTATGGAAGATCGGGAAGCGTGCCATGCGAGCCCTCTCCCCCACGTCGCTTCGCTCCGTGTCCCCTCT
>JACCSL010000131.1 GCA_013812995.1 Ardenticatenales bacterium
GACCTACATCAACCAAGTCCCGCAGGCCAACGCCCTCGACCTCAACCTGGGCGATATTCAACCCGGCGAATCCAAAGTCGTCACCTGGCAACTCACCGCCAGCGCCCCGGGCAGATTCATCGAACTCGCCGCTGATTACAAGCAGCTCAACTACCAGCAGTGGGACCTCACCCCCCTCATCAGCGAGATCAACACTGAATTCGTCCACCCCACCGACCCCATCTTCCAGGGCTGTGAGCGTTTCGACGAGCCGGAGGAGAACCCTCAGCCGACAATTGATGTCACGGTCATAGACGCTGATAACGCCTTGGTCCAGCGTCTTGGCCTTAACCCAGATGGATGGGCAGTTCCCGCGCCCTTGACCGTAACAGCCGAGCCTCTAACAATTTGAGAGCCGTAGTAGAACTGAGTTGTCCTGCCGAAATGGAGCAACCTTGCCAAGGCAAATTTGATTTCGGTATTGCCAGCGCCGCAGAGAATGAGAAGGCGCGGTTCTATGTTTATGGTAAGCCCACAGACGATAAAACTCTTGAGGAGCGGTTGGTTTGTGACCAACACCCTTACAAATCTGCCACCTCTGAGTTCTCCTACCATCGGTATGATGCCTACTGTGGCGAGCTGGGCTCTCATGAAGCTTATATAGAAATTGCGCCGGGCGACTCCCTTACGCTCACTTGGCCTCTATGGCTCCAACCCTCTGAGGCTTACGACTTACGATTTGATGCTGTGTGGTGGGTTGAATCAGCGTCCGTTACGCCGAAGGATAGATACATTATTGGCGTACCGCAGGCACAAATCACGCCCATCGTCTTCCTACCGGGCTTAGGGGCAACAATTCCCCCTTCGTATGACCAAATTCCTTTTGGCTCATGGAAAGAAAACATTTCTCAGGAGCTCATCAATAAATATGCAACAAACTACAATGTTTTTTTCGACACCCTAGAGAAAATGGGGTATGAAGGAGATAGAACCCTCTTCTTCTTCCGCTACAATTGGCTAAGAAGTGCTAGGGTAGGGGCTGACAAACTTTGGGAGTTGCGGCTGAACCCGCAATCGGAAACGGTCGCACAGGTTGCACAGATTCCTTGGGTAAGTGGGTATGGAAATCCTTATGCAGTGGAGTTTGATCTCATTGGTCACAGCACTGGGAACCTCTTGGCCCGCGCATATATGCAACTACCTTATAAGAGCAGATTCGAGCGGCAGGAAATCTGGCGCACCAATGTACGCCGCTACATCGGCGTTGGCGGACCTCAAATGGGCCTGGTCAATGGGTATACGGGCTTGGAGGGTCAACAAATTTTCCTGGAACCTCCTCTGGGTGATCTTCCAAAATGGACCGGGAGGGCAGCAGGGCTTGTAGAAGGATTCACGGTTTCTCTAGCCGCGCATCATGGTTATTGCCTAAAACAGGGAAACCGTTGCCCCGTGGGAGCTGAGGATTCTTATGCATTCGCCCATGATCCAATCAATGGTGCAAGCATTATTGCTGAATTTCTACCGACTGCTACCTTCGGCAACTACCTGATTGGTCAGGAAGCACCCCATACCCCTTTTCCCTATGGTCGTCCCGCAAATCCGCTCCTGGAAGAGGCATCTGTCGTAAATGGGACAAGCGTAATTGACCCCTATCTGCACAATCCCTATCTAACTTCATACTTGGAGGAAAAATCCAGAGAACAGCCCGCCTTCTTTAACTGGCAACAGACTGGGTTTAACACCCCTTATTACGGATTGAACAGCAAAGAATCGCTGCAAGAGTGGTCCGATACCCTCGGTGGCCTATCGGAGAATGTCTGCTTCGTTTACAACACCGATCATGATACTAAACTAGGTATCCGGGTAGTCGATCCCAAAAGGCAAAGTTGGCTGGGAATCGTTTACGAAAAAGCCACTCCACCCTACTGGCTCAACGGCAAGTATACAACTTTCAAAGATGAAAATGACGAGGAGCAAAAATTTATTGAGGGAGATGGGGACGAACTCATCGCGACTATCAGTGCTAACCCCACTGCCCTCACCTGGCCTGCCGGTGATGCGCCTGTGGCTGTCGAAATTCAGCAGACTAATCATGGTCAGCTTGTTGGGGTAGAGGAATCTATCCAGTCCACCACTTACTTCCTGACAAACTTCAAAACACCTTTCCTGATTGGGCCAAATGTCGAGGAATTCTCGGGCGGGTGTGGCTTAGTGCGTTCAGCAAGAACAGAAGATAGCAATGTTGAGAGCGCCGCTGCTCCACCCTTATTCCGCACGCAGAGTACACAAATAGAGACCCAGCCCACCCGCGCGCTCCTGGTGAGTTCTCGTGGCCCTGTTGAGTTTCTTCTTGTAGGACCTGACGGGCGACGGGTTGGCTATGATATGACCACCACAACAG
>JACCSL010000136.1 GCA_013812995.1 Ardenticatenales bacterium
AGGAGGTGCTATCACACGTCCGGCCACTGTAGTTCAACCCTTACCTATGGAGAGAAGAGATGAGACGAAACACTTTTGCCCTGGTAGCAATGCTACTCCTTATCCTGTCGCTGGCCGCCTGTACCGGCGCTACGCCCGCCGCTACCCCGCCCCCTGCCGCCACCGCCGCCGAGACGATGGCAACGCCCGAGATGATGGCAACGTCCGAGATGATGGAAACGCCCGAGATGATGGAAGGCGGCGACCTTGGCACGGAAGAGAACCCCATCATCATGAGCTTTGTTCCCTCGGGTGACACCCAGGAGATCATTGCCAGCGGTGAAGAGATCGCCGCCATGATCCAAGAAAAGACCGGGCTCGTCATCGAGGCCAACGTGGCAACGAGCTACGCCGCCGTCGTCGAGGCGATGGGTGCGGGCAATGCGCAGGTTGGCTGGCTGAACACCTTCAGCTACATCCTGGCTGCCGAGAAGTATAACGTCGAGGCAGACCTTGCCACGGTGCGCCGTGGCTCTGCCTTCTACACGGGTCAGATCGTTGCCAATGCGGACTCCGGCATCGAGACGCTGGCCGATATCGATGGCAAGAAGATGTGCTGGGTCGATCCGCTGAGCACCTCCGGCTACATCATTCCCCGCGTCATGCTCGCGGCGGCCGGTGTGGACGTGGATGCCCTGGAGACCCAGGATTCCGGTAGCCACCCGAACGTGATCACCGCCGTCTACAACGGCGACTGTGACGCCGGTGCCTCCTTCGTCGATGCGCGCACCGCCATCGCCGAGGAATTCCCCGATGTCAACGACAAGGTGAAGGTCGTCGCGGTCTCGCCCGAGATCCCGAACGATAGCGTTTCCTTCGCCCCGGACCTCCCCGCCGAGGCCCGCGAGCAGATCGTCGCGGCCCTGCTGGAGATTGCCCAGGAAGAAGAAGGCATGGCAGCACTCGCGGCGGTCTATGAGGTCGATGGCTTCCAGGAGATTGATGACTCCTTCTACGATGGCTTCCGCACCGAGTTGGATGCGGCTGGCATCGACATCGAAGAACTCGCCAAGTAAGTCGATGGTCAAGTGGGTGGGATGCAACAGCACCCACCCACTTTTTTTTCTCCCCTTCCGAATAGCCGCTTGAGGAGCCCCGCGTGCTAGAGATCCGCAACGTGAGTAAAGTCTATGACGATGGCACCCATGCCCTGAGAGAGGTCACCTTCAACGTGAAGGATGGCGAATTTCTCGTCATTATCGGCTTGTCAGGCTCTGGAAAATCCACCCTGCTGCGCTGCATCAACCGCCTCATCGAGCCTAGCTCGGGGCAGATTATCTACCACGGTCAGAATGTCACTGCCGCCAACCCGGCGGAACTCCGCCGCATCCGCCGTCAGATTGGCATGGTGTTCCAGCACTTCAACCTGGTCAAACGCTCCTCCGTGCTCAACAATGTGCTATCGGGGCGGCTCGGCTATGTCAGTACGCTGCCCAGCCTGCTGGGGATCTGGTCCACGGCGGACAAGGCGCTGGCGATGGCAAACCTGGAACTCGTTGGCATTGCCCACAAGGCACAGAATCGGGCAGACGAACTTTCCGGAGGGCAGCAGCAGCGCGTGGGCATCGCTCGCGCCCTCATGCAGAATCCCACCCTGATGCTCGCGGATGAGCCCGTCGCCTCGCTCGACCCGGCGCTCTCCGACTCCGTCATGCAATATTTCGAGAAATTGAACCAGGAGCGCGGCACGACCGTCCTCTGCTCGCTGCATGTTCTGGGCCTGGCCCGTCGTTACGCCACCCGTATCATCGCGCTCAAGGCGGGCGAATTGGTCTATGATGGCGACCCGCAGGGTATCGACGAGCAGCGATTCCGCGAGATCTACGGTGACGAGGCCGTTGAGCACTCATTGAGGTAGTGTAGCGATGGCTAACCGCTCTCCGACTTTGCCCGCCCTGCTCTCCCTCGTCATTCCGGGGTTGGGCCAACTCTCCTTGGGCCACCGTGAGCGTGGAGGGCTTATCCTCCTGATGATGCTCCTGTTTATCGGGCTCCTGCTCTGGCTACAGCTCTCGCCGCTCTACTGGCTCATCCTGCTACCCTTCTGGGCCATGAACGTCTTCGATGCCTATGTGCTGGCCTCAGAGCGCCGCCCGGATACGACTACGTTGTTCCTTCTGGGTGCGCTGCCCCTCTATGTGATGGCCTGGCAGGCGACGGACATCAATCTCCAGCGCCTCTTTTCGAATGTCAATAAAGTGCAGCCTCTCCTGTCGGGGCTCTTTCAACCCCTTTTCCTGGAGCAGGATCGCGAGATCGCTATCGCGAGCCAGCAGTTCTACGTGCCATGCCCCGTCACCGAAACACCCGAGGTGAGCACTGCCAGTGCGGGGGGGACCATTGAAACCTCCGTGACCTGTGGCAACGTGGGCGAGACGATGACGCTGCGCGGCGAGGGCTTTCCGGCCAACCAGCAGGTCGCCCTCTGGTGGGTCAACCCGGTGAACGCCAACAGCCGCATCCGCATCCAGGATGCCTACGAGGATTTCCCGGTGGGGGCGGATGGCTCCTTCGAGGGCGAGATTGTCATTCCCGAGGCGATTCCCCGACAGTCCGACCAGCCCCCGGACCGGCACCGCATCGAGGTGCGCTACGTGGCCTCGGAGGGCGGCTGGTTTATCACCGAGACCGCTATCCGGGTGCTGGGCCACATGGGCGAGACCATCGCGCAGGCGCTCATGGCAACGCTCGTGGGTGCCATCCTGGCGGCTCCCTTCTCCTTCTTCGGGGCGCGCAACCTGATGGCGGGCAACCCCGGTCTGGTGCTGCTCTATTATTTCTCGCGCGGGGTGATGAACATCCTGCGCTCGGTAGAGCCGCTTATCATGGCGATTGTCTTTGTGGTGTGGGTGGGCCTGGGGCCGTTCGCGGGCGTCCTCGCGTTGGTGGTGCATACCATCGCCGCCCTCGGTAAGCTCTACTCGGAGTCCATCGAGAGCATCGACGAGGGACCCATCGAGGCGATCCGCTCCACCGGGGCAAACCAGTTCCAGATTATTGCCTACGGCGTGCTTCCCCAGGTGCTTCCTCCCTGGATCGCCTTCACCGTCTATCGTTGGGACATCAATGTGCGTATGTCCACGATCATCGGCTTCGTGGGGGGCGGTGGGATTGGCTTCTTGCTGGCCCAGTGGATTCGCCTGCAAGACTTCCGCTCGGCGGGCGCGGCCATCTGGGCGATTGCTGTCGTCGTCATCCTTTTAGACTATCTCAGCGCGAAGGTTCGGGAGCGGATTATGTAGCCACCCACGGCTAAGCTTCGTGGGTTTGTGGAAGGTCGGCCTCACCAGCCGACTCAAGCAAGGGTAACTGGCTGACTAGACGGAACGCAACTAGCGACCTGAGCGTGGTAGCTCAACCTACATGGCGGATGCGCCCACCCAGTCTGCCTTCCCTAGGGTCGCCAGTGTCGAGGGTGTTAGTAGCGGGCGCAAGCCTAGAGTGGAAGTAATTCCTATGCAGTATGTTCCAGTCCAGAGCAGTACTGGCAAACCGCTTATGCCTTGCCACGCAGCGCGGGCGCGCGAGTTGGTCCGTAAGGGACGTGCCGTGGGGCGTTTCAACAAGGGCATCTATTACATTCGCCTGCTCGACCGTGCCGATGGGGAGGTGCAGCCCATCGCGGTCGGCGTAGACCCTGGCTCCAAACGTGAAGGCTTTACGGTCAAGAGTGAGACGCATACCTACCTGAACGTCCAGGCGGAGGCGGTGGACTGGGTAGGCAAGCATATGGAGGTCCGTAAGATGTTGCGCCGGGGGCGGCGTAGCCGTAAGACACCCTACCGGAAGCAGCGGCAGAATCGAGCGCGTGGGGGGATCCCACCCAGTACCAAAGCCCGTTGGCACCTGAAACTGCGTGTACTCCAGTGGCTGGCGGTGCTCTATCCCCTCTCCATCGTGGTGGTGGAGGACATCGCGGCCGTCCCGAAAGAGGGCAAGCATCGCTGGAATAAAAGTTTCAGCCCTCTGGAAGTCGGCAAAGCATGGTTCTATCGCGAGGTGGAGAAAATGGCGGAGCTATGGACCTTCAAGGGGTATCAGACGGCCGAAATGCGGCAGGCAATGGATCTCAAGAAATCCAGTCAGAAGCTCTCTACGACGTGGGAAGCGCATTGTGTGGATAGCTTCGTGCTCGCCACCATTGTCATCGGTGGGCCTGTCGAGCCGGATAATAAAGAGATGTTGATTCTCGTGCCTCTCCAGCTTCACAGACGTGCCCTCCATCGGGCCAATCCGCAGAAGGGCGGGGTTCGACCGCCCTATGGGGGTACCAAGTCAATGGGCTTCAAGCGCGGGAGTTGGGTCAAACATCCCAAGTGGGGCGTGTGTTATGTAGGCGGTGCCTCCGTTGGCAAAGGGGGGATTAGCCTGCACTCCCTCACTACGGGCAAGCGCCTGACGCAGAGCGCAAGACCTGAAGCGTGTCACTTTCTCTGTCACGCAAGTTGGCGCGTGTTTCATGCACGGCAAGTAGGCTGCCAATGATTGGTGCTTTAGGCGAAGCCGCTGAAGCCGGGCACTTCCTCCCACCACTCAAAGCGAGTGGGTTTCTGCCCCTCAAGGGAAGGCATTCATGAGACAACCTGAGCTTTCCTCTCCGCCCGCTGCCGAGCAGCTGCGCTCCTATTTCTGGCCCCTGTTGCTGCTCGTGGCCCTGATCGTATCCGCCAGGGCCACGCAGGTGGATCTTCTGCGCCTCATCAATGATGCACCGAAGGCCCAGGACATTATCACAGACCTGCTTCAGCCCTCGCTGCTCACACGCGGGGACGAGATTCAGGAATCCTACGCTCAGATCGAGGTACCCTGTGTCTCCGGCACGGGTCCCGTGCAGGGCGAGGAAGAAGGGCCGCGCCTGACGCTTTCCACCTACTGCCTGGAGGCCAAAAGCGAGGTGACTATCAGTGGCACCGGCTTTCGCCCTAACACCGACGGGCGAATCTACTGGCAGCCGCCCCAGAGCACCGGGCGATTGCGCGATGAGCGTTTCACCACTGATGCTCAGGGAAATTTCTCGGTCGAGACGGATATTCCGCCGCTGCTGGCAGAGCAGGGGGGCGTCTCCGGGGTGCAGGCACAGTTGACCTGGGAAGTCGGGCAGCTACGGGCTAGCCCCGCGCTCAATACGACCATCGCAGCGATGATCGAGACGATCTTCCTCGCGCTCATGGCGACCACCCTGGGAGCCATCATCGCGATTCCCCTCTCTTTCTTCGGGGCGCGGAACCTGATGCCGCATACGCCTCTGGGCAATACGCTCTACGGGCTCACCCGAATGCTCTTCAATATTACGCGAGCCATTGAGCCACTCATCCTGGCGACCATCTTTGCCATCTGGGTGGGCTTTGGGGCCTTTGCTGGGGTGCTGGCGCTCTCGTTGAGTACCATCGCCAACATCGGCAAGCTCTACGCGGAAGCCACGGAGAACATCGACGCCGGGCCGCTGGAGGCCATGCGGGCCTCGGGGGCGAACAGCCTTCAGACGATCTTCTACGGGGTGATCCCGCAGATCATTCCTCCCTTCCTCTCCTTTACCATCTACTACTGGGACATTAATGTTCGTATGTCCACCATCATTGGCTTTGTCGGCGGGGGTGGCATCGGGCTGGAACTCTCTCGCTGGATTAACCAGCTCCAGTGGAACAACGCCGCAACCGCCGTGTGGGCCATCGTGCTCGTCGTGATGATCATGGACTACATCAGCGCGGTGGTCCGGGAGCGGCTGGTTTAGCCCATGACGCGCAGGGGGAGGAACACATGAGCGACCTGTCATCGATGCTGGAAAAACCGATCCTCGTCTTTGGTGGTGCGGCGCTGGACGCAAAGGCGCGCGCTATCGAACCCCTGGTTCACGGAAGCAGTGTTCCCGGCCAGATTCGTGTCAGTGTCGGTGGTGTCGCCCGCAATATTGCGGAGTGTCTGGCGCGGCTGGAGGTGCCGACGATTCTCTTCACGGCGGTGGGGGATGATTCTCTCGGAGAGTACATTCTGGAGCGGACCGCGCACTCCGGCGTGGATATCTCCCCGTCGCTCCGCGTGCCCGCCGCGCGTACCAGTGCCTACCTTGCCATGTTCGAGCCGGAGGGACCGATTGCCTGGGCGATGGATGACATGGGTATTCTCGCCCATCTCACCCCTGAGGTCGTCTCGCTCCAGCGCCACCTGATCGAGGGCGCGCGCGCCGTGGTGCTGGACAACAATTTGCCCCTGGAGACGATGGAGCGGATTATCCAGATCGCCCGCGAGGCCAAGGTGCCCATCTGCGCCGACCCGACCTCCCGCTACCTGGCCTCCCGCTTCGTACCCTTCCTGCCCTACTTCAATTTCATCGCGCCCAACCAGCAGGAAGCCGGGGTTCTCTGCGATTGCGAGATTCAGAGCGAGGACGACGCGCTCAAGGCAGCGCAGCAGCTCGTGCGCCGGGGCGTGCGCATGGCGCTCATCACGATGGGCGACATGGGCGTGATCTATGCCACGACCAACGAGAGCGGCCATATCCGCGCCCCCGCCGTGGACATCCTCGACCCCACGGGGGCCAGCGATGCCATGACCGCCACGGTGGTCTATGCTCTCATCCATGAGTTTCCGGTGGATGAGGCCGTGCGCCTGGCCGTGACCGCTGCGATGCTGACCCTGACCAGCCAGGACACGGTTCGCAATGATCTCTCGCTGGAATTGCTCTATGATTCGCTGGTCGTTTAGGAGATAATAAATGCAACCCTCGTCTCTCTCCTCGTTTCTTCAGCTCTCGCCGGAGGTCCAGCAGGCGCGCAATGAGCGGCAGCCTATCGTCGCCCTGGAAAGCACCGTCATCTCGCATGGCCTGCCCTACCCGCAAAACCTGGAATTGGCCCGCGAGCTAGAGTCGATTGTCCGGGAAAATGGGGCGGTGCCCGCCACCGTCGCGCTGGCCGATGGACGCGTACGCATCGGGCTGGATGACGCGCTCCTGGAGCGGTTGGCGACGGAGTCCGGTATCATCAAGGTGAGCCTGCGGGACATGGGGTTGCTGCTGGCGGAGGAAACGGTGCTGGGGGCCACCACGGTTGCCGGAACGATGTGGGCCGCCCACGCGGCGGGCATTCAGGTGTTTGCCACGGGTGGAATTGGCGGCGTTCATCCTGGCGAGGGCGATGACATCAGCGCCGACTTGCCCGCGCTCGCCACGATTCCACTCTGTGTGGTGAGCAGTGGGGCCAAAGCGATTCTCGACCTGCCCCGCACGCGCGAGTGGTTGGAAACCTGGGGGGTTCCGATTCTGGGGCTGCGGACGAAGCAGCTACCTGCCTTCTACTCCGCCGACAGTGGCCTGCTGGTGGACCGGGCGGTGCAGGATGAGGGGGAGGCGGCGCGCTATGTGGCCGCGCATCTGGCGCTGGGGCGCAGTGGCATCCTCCTGACCGCGCCGGTGCCGGAGAAGGATGCCCTCCCGAAAGAAACAGTGCTGGGTTGGATCACAGCAGCCCAGCGCGCCGCCGAGGCAGAGGGGGTTCAGGGCTACGCGCTGACGCCCTTCCTGCTGAGCTTTCTAGCCGAGCGAAGCGAGGGGCAGACACTGCGCGCCAACCTCGCCCTGCTGCGCAACAACGCGGCGGTGGCCGCGCGTCTCAGCTATTCGTTGAGCAACCGTCGGTAGGTGCAGCTTCCCTGCATGACGCGGAAGCCCAGCGATTCGTAGAGGGTGGTCGCGTTTTCGGTTTCGGTAGAATCGACCCCAACCTTGACCGCTGTCATGCCCGCCTCGCGGAAGGTCTGGACCGCGCTTAGCAGTAGCACGGTGCCAAAGCCCTGGTTGCGCCATTCCGGCAGGACGGTCAAATCGATGACCCACCCATCCAGCCGCCCGCTCTCCTCGTTGGCCTCGTAGTCGATCTCGTTGAGGGCAAAGCCTGCGATCTTGTTGCTGGCGACATCGACGGCAAGATGCCACAGGGCGGGGTCCATGCGCTCGGAGTGGTAAAGATTCTTCCATTCCGCCCAGGTGAGCGGCGTGAAGGTTTCCTCGCTTTTGAATCCCTCGTTCAGCGCCAGCCAGAGGTCCTGGTCTCGCTCGGGCGACCAGGGCTCGATGCGGATCCCCTCCACCGCCGAGGGAAGCGGCAGGGTCTCCAGGGCATCGCAGATCATGGTGCAGCCAATGTGAACGTGCTCGAAGCCGCGCGCGCGAATCCAATCATGCTTCCAGGCATCGTTCGCTGCGGCCCACGCGCGCAGGTAGTATTTCTTACCAGGCTCGTCATGGGGGCGACTGCGCGCACGCTCCAGCGCCAGGGAAAACAGGTGCTCCAACAGGTCGGTGTGGCCCTCCCGGTGGTCCGGATGCAGGGTGAAGCCGATGTGACGGGTCACGCTCTCTCCCTCGCTCGTCGGCCCCTCGAACCACACCTCGGCCACGGCGATGTAGTCACCGTTCTCGTTGACCGCCGCCCAGGTATCATGGGCCAGGTCCAGCCGCGCGTCCCCCCACTCGTCCCGGATCATGTCAACCGTGACCAGTGTTTCCCAAACCCCATCCCGCCCAGCGTTCACGAGGTCGACCATCTTCTGCTCTTCCCCAGGCTGGTAGCGCCGAATCGTGTAATCTTCTAAAATTATCTGAGCCATGACTCTTTTCCTGCGTGTGATAGGCAACCGCCTACGGTTCTCTGTCTCCGAGGGTGAGTATATCAATTTCTTGTGAGGCACCAAGAATGCCCCAGACACCAAGACCCGTCTCGCTCATCCTGACATTGCTCAATGAACGAGAGAGCGTTCCCCATCTGTTGGACTCGCTGCGCCTGCAAAGTCGTCCGCCCGATGAGATTGTCATTGTGGATGGCGGCTCCACGGATGGCACGCTGGAGGTGCTGCGCCAGTACGCGGAGCGGCTGCCCCTGCGCGTGCTGGTCGAGCCCGGCGCGAATATCTCGCGGGGGCGTAACCTGGCTATTGAGCAGGCCGCGCATGACCTCATCGCCGTCACCGATGCGGGTGTGCGGCTGGAGCCCACCTGGCTGGAGCAGCTCGTCGCCCCCTTTGAAAGCGCAACGCCCCCCGATATCGTGAGCGGCTTTTTCCTCCCGGATGCGCAGAGTCTCTTCGAGCACGCGCTGGCGATGACCACGCTCCCCGCGCGCGCAGAGATGGGCGCGGGCCGTTTCCTGGCTTCCTCGCGCTCCGTGGCTTTCACCCGCACCAGTTGGGCGCGCGTGGGCGGCTACCCCGAGTGGATGAGCTGGAGCGAGGATGTTCTCTTTGACCTCGCGCTGCTCAACGTGGGTGCGGTCATTGTCTACCAACCGGAGGCGGTGGTCTGGTTTCGCCCGCGCGCCTCGCTGCGCGCCTTCGTGCGCCAGTACCGCAACTATGCCTACGGGGATGGGCAGGGGCTGCTCTGGCCGCGCCGCCACGCGATTCGCTACCTGACCTATCTCGTAGTGCTGCCGCTGGTACTACTCCTGCTCAGACGGTTGCCATCGGTGGGCGCGCTGCTGCTGATGCTGGGCAGCGCCATCATGTTCTGGACACCGATGAAGCGACACTGGCGCTCTGGGCGCTACCGCTGGGCAGCGCTGCCGCTCATTCCCATCATTCGCGTGGCG
>JACCSL010000169.1 GCA_013812995.1 Ardenticatenales bacterium
TGATAATGGCCTCGTCCTCCGGCACGACACCAATGAGGGGAATGGCCAGCACCTCCAGCACATCCTCCACACTCAGCATCTCCCCCCGCTTGACCATCTCTGGCTTGACACGGTTGAGGATGAGCATGGGTGATCCCTTCTCTGCTGCCTCTACCAGCCCAATGATGCGATCCGCATCACGGACGGCACTCATCTCGGGGGTGGTTACCACGATGATGCGGTCGGCCCCGGCAATGGCATTCTGAAAGCCCTGCTCGATCCCGGCAGGAGAGTCTACGAGAATAAAGTCGAACGCAGGACGGAGCGCGTCGCAGATCTGCATCATCTGTGCAGGGGTGACCGCGCTCTTGTCGCGTGTCTGAGCAGCGGGGAGCAGGTGTAGCTCTGGAAAGCGTTTGTCACGCACCAGCGCCTGCTTCAGCCGAGCGCGCCCCTCGACCACATCCACGATGTCATAGACAATGCGATTCTCCAGTCCCAGCACCAGGTCGAGGTTGCGTAAGCCTATATCGGCGTCGATCACGACCACCTTTTTCTGGTGTAGCGCCAATGCGGTACCGAGGTTGGCGGTGGTGGTCGTCTTTCCGACCCCCCCTTTCCCCGATGTTATCGTGATCACCTCTCCGGCCATTCAAGCTCCTCGCCCGTCAAACATCTTGTGAATTTCGTAGCATCGTAGCCCAAAAAGGGGGGGAAGACAAGTTCAGTTTGAAGCTTAGTAGCAGTCAGTTGAAGAAACCTCAAACGAGGTCACGAATGAGGTCACTGACCGAGATCCCATAGTGAATCCGGTTGATGACCTCGCCGAGCATGGGGGCGACGGAGACTACCTCGACGCCGGGTGTCTGCGACGGCAGCGGAATCGAATCGGTGATAACGACTCGCTCAATGGGGCTGGCATGGAGTCGCTCGATGGCACCCTCGGCAAAGACGCCGTGGGTTGCCACCGCCAGGACCCGCTCGGCTCCCTGCGCCAAAAGCAACTCCGCCGCTGCAATCAGTGTGTTCCCCGTCGAGATCAGGTCGTCCACGAGCAGGGCACATTTCCCCTGCACCTCCCCCACCATCCCCTGCACCGAGACCTCATCCGGTTTGGGGCGATCCTTGAAGAGAATGGCCAAAGGCTTTCCCCCCATGACCTGCTGAAAACGGTCCGCGCGGCGCACCGCGCCCACATCGGGTGCGACGACGACGATATCCGGAAGATGCATCTTCATAACATGGCGAACAAGGAGGGGAACCGCTGATAGATGATCCATCGGAATATCGAAGAATCCCTCGATGGCGGGCGCGGAGAGATCCAGCGTCAGGATGCGGTCCGCGCCCGCCACTGTCAGCAGGTTCGCCACCAACTTGGCGCTGATGGGCTCGCGTCCGTACGTCTTTTTCTCCTGGCGCGCATAGCCATAGTAGGGAATCACCGCCGTGATCCGCCCTGCGGAGGCGCGGCGCGCGGCGTCGATCATTACCAGCAACTCCATGAGATTCTGGTTGACGGAGGGAGAGGTAGGCTGGATGAGAAACACATCGGTTCCTCGCACATCGTCCTTGATCTCCACCTGGGTCTCGCCGTCGCGGAACTGGCGCACGACCATCTCGCCCAGGGGCCGCCCCACCTGCTGGGCGATGCCCCTGGCCAGCGCGGGGTGGGCATTGCCCGTAAAGATGGCTATCCGTTCAAATTGGGGCATGGTTTCCTCCTATCACCAGGATATGATCACCCATAACCAGGGTAGCATACAGATCAGGACACCTAGGCGGGGCCAGCGCCGCAAAAGCAGCGCCCCTGTTACAGCCAGCGTCGGCAAACTGACATAGAGAGAAAGAAGCGGCGTGGCAATCGCTGCCGGGATGGGGTCTCGCTCCCGCCAGCCATACAGAAGCAAGAGCAGACCCACAGGGATACTATAGGGGAAGAGCAGCGCGCCAACATTCCACCCTCCGCCCCGCGCCGCCGCCGCCCGCTCCAGCCACTCCGGCCAGAGCAACGTAGAGAGCACGACGAGGACGAGGGGGAGTAGAGCGTGCCACCACCCATCGCGCCGCAGGATGGGGAGGGCGGACAAGGCGGCCGCCTGCGGTTTGACCATCAGCAGGAGCAGCGCCCCGCTACCGGGGAGGAGCGCACCGAGCCCCGAGATCGCATCCAGGTTGCCATTCATCAGAAGAATTAGCGCTGGGGGGGAGAAGATCAGGACGATAGTCTTCCACAGGCTGCGCCCGGTAAGCAGGTAGAAGGCGATGATTGTCAGGGCGCGTACCAGGGCGGCTGCCAGGAGCTGCGGACCGAGCGCCAGGGGGAGGAAGAGAACCACAGCCCAGGGGGTAAAGATGCGATACCAGCCATCGCCCATGCGCTCCAGGGGGATGCTGTAGGGCTCCGGCCAGGCGCGGGCGGCGTCATAGAACTGCGGCACATCCGGGGCCTTGGCCGGGATGAGGGCCATTGCCAGGGCCAACAGCAGGATGCCCCCCCACTCCCGCGCCCTCTGGTTCATCAAAGCTGCCTCAGAGGATAATCGGCAATCTTCAACTCTTGGCTCTTGCTCATCAGGTGCTTCAATCAAGGTAGTGAGGTGGAGAGAGAAAGCCCTTGATTATTGTAGATTGTGAGAATGGCGACAACTCTTGATGACCTCATTCGGCACGCCGGCTCCGCCGGAGCAGGGCCTGGCGCACCCGCCACCAGCCATGGGCGACCTTGCCCGCGAACCACTCCGGCTCCGGGTGCGGGAGTAGCGGCCACGGCTCCAGCCCAAGCACCGAGAGGAGCGCATTGGCGGCCGCAATGCCCGTGACGGTGGCGCGCTCCAGGTAGAGGGCGGGAGCCGGGTGATAGACCCAATCGCCACAGGCAAAGAGCCCCGGCCAGGGTGTCTCGATGCCGAGATGAGGGTCGCCCACGCTGAAAAGAGTATGAGTGGGCGCATTGCGCAGCAAGACCTGGTGCATCAGATGGCCACGCAATTCGGGGAAGGCGCGGTAGGTATCGGTGATGACCCGCGCCAAGAGCAGCGCGTCGGGCTGGGCCAGCAACTCGGGCGGCCCGTAGATGTGCATCTCGATGGCGCTGCCGCCTGTGGCGCGGCTCCATTCCTTGTAGGCAGACTGAAGGCGATGGAGCCAGAAGAAATTGTCCACCACGAAGTCGCCGCTGTAGATGCCAGCCTCAGCTCCGGCGCGGGGCTGCTGGTCAAACCAGAGGCGGATGATGGCCGTTGGAACCCCCGTGGGAAAGTAGAGCGTTTCCGCGATCTCCGCTGTGGTCACACTGCTGCACAACAGTGCTTTGGCTGAGGGTGCATCCAGCGCCAGGAGCAGGAGAGGCGCAGCCACACGCTGCGCCTCTCCCTGCTCTGTCTCGTAGCTGACCTCCCAGCCCGCAGCGGTGTGCTCTACCTGCGTGGCGCGACAGCCCATACGAATCTCACAGCCCAGGTTCTGGACTACCTGGGCCAACGGCTCGGAGACGGAGGTTCCCCCAGAGTTAGGAAGATAGGAAAAATTCCAGGCGTCACGGCGCAGCAGAGTGTAGAAGCGCAGAAAGGCGATGAACCCTGCGGCGGGAATCTCCTCGGGGTGCGCGGCCAGGGCATTGCGGGCCAGCCCGGCGAAGAGGCTGCGCACGTTCGGCGACCAGCCCTCGGTAAAATCGGCCAGGGTCATACCAGAGAGCGCCTTTCGCTCGGCCAGCGGATCAATGGACATGGCACTGAAGAGGCTCCCGGCGATGCGCGGCAACGCGGCGAAGTCGCGCAGGGTAATCATGTTGAGAAAGCGAATCCGGGTAAAAAGATGCAGGTAGTGAAAGGGAGCAGGCACCATACTGTAGCGGATGGCACTGCCAATGTCGGCTCGCTGGATTTTCTTTCCTCGTCCCATAATCCAACTCTCTTCCAGCGCCACGACCAGTTCCGGTAAGATACCATGCCGCGCCAGGGCCGCTTTGAAATTAAGGTAGGGGGACCAGATACCGTGGACCCCGTGCTCGCCGGGGAAGGACCAGCGTCTACCCTGGTGCTCGATCTCGACTGAGGCACCGCCCTTGAGCCGCCCGCCAATCCATTGAGGGTCTGCCTCCAGCAGAAGAGGCGTAACGCCCCGCTCCGCTAGGTGCATCGCTGCCATTAGCCCGGCAATGCCGCCCCCCAAAACAAGAACTTGTTGCATAAATTTGCCTGCTACACCCTTTCTACGCGCGTGGTGCCACGGTTAAGATTGGCCTAAAATTTGCACACAACTACAGAAAGGCACAATATCAAAGAAGTTCATAGTGAAATATTGCTGGTTCTGCTGGAATTTGTGGTTGAGTCATGGCTCTGCGCGATGGCCCTCTCCCCGGCCTTCGGCCGCCCCTCTCCCCATTTCGAGGAGAGGGGACACTGAGCGAAGCGAAGGGGGGTGAGGGCTCGCATGGCACGCGTCTCCTCTTCCAAACTACAAATTCCCTCAGAAGCAGAAACATTGACCTGCTAGCAGGATGGGAGTGTCAGGAACGGAATGGATCTCAATGAGAAACTTGTTGTTCTACGCGGTGTTAGCCTTTTCTCCGAAGTGCCAGAGCGAGAAATGACCGAGGTGGCAGCCCTCCTTGAGGAAATGACGTTCAAGGCAGGCGAGAGAATCTTTGAGGAGGGGGACCGGGGATACTGTATGTACATTATCGCCTCGGGTCGAATCCGAATCCACAACGGGGAGCACACACTAAATTTTCTGGGCAAGCGGGATGTCTTTGGCGAGATGGCAGCCCTCGTACCAGAGCCCCGCATCGCGACGGCAACTGCCATAGAAGATACGGTGCTCCTGCAACTCTATCAGCATCCTCTCTACAAACTGATGGAGGAGCACATCAAGGTTGTACGCGGTATCATCAGCGTGCTCTGCCGCCACCTCCGGGCGCGCGTTCGCGAGTTGGCCGAGGATGCCCTGTATCGGCAGGAGCTACACCGCCTGACGGAGGCGGTGACTGCGCTCGAAACCGGGACGTTCGACCCGAAGAAACTCAACGACCTGGCGCTGCGCAACGATGAGCTGGGCCAGGTAACCCAGAGCTTTCAGCGCATGATTTCTGCTGTACAAACTCGCGAGCAGCGGCTGACAGCAGAGGTAGAGATGCTCCGCCAGGAGGTCAAGCGGCTCAAGGAGGGCTGAGGTGGGAATTTATTCCTCGTCCTCCCAGTCATCCTCCTGGAGCGGGGGTTCTTCGCCAAAAATAGAGTTTCCTAGCCGCATGTAGCGTGGCCCATCAGATCCCAACTGCGAGCGGATGAGGGCAATAGCGTCTGTCGTGAAGGCGGGAACCTCTGGGAGTGAGGTCGGCCCGACCAACTCACCCAGGGCACGGCGCTGGCTCTGGGACCACTCATTGGGGACGCGCGCCAGGGTCAGGTGTGGGTGAAACTCGGCGCGCTCGGGCTTGATGCCCAATTTCTTGAGCGCAACCTCCACTGCATTGTAAAGATGCTGGAGGGGCTTTCCGCCCTCCTCGACACCCAGCCAGAGCACATTGGGACGATGGACATTCGGAAAGACACCGAGATTTTCCAGATGAATGGGGAAAGGTTCCCACTGCTTCGCCACGTCATCCAATGCTTCGACAATGGCAGGCAATTGGGAAACCGGCGTTTCGCCCAGAAACTTGACGGTAATGTGGGCATCGAAGGGGTCGGTCCAGCGCAGGTCGCGCATGGGTGGTAAGTGCTGGAGACAATCCTGCACCTGCCAGAGGGCCTCCCCGATTTCTTCCGGCACCTGGATGGCAATAAAGGTTCGGACGCTCTCGCTCATCGCTGCTCCTTCCTGAAAAACGTAATGCGTAAAACGTAATGCGTAAAACGTAATATCTAGACCGCAAGCCGTCTTACGTTTCTGCTTCTGACAGAATTTGTGGTATGGAGATGGGAAGCGTGCCATGCGAGCCCTCACCCCCAC
>JACCSL010000199.1 GCA_013812995.1 Ardenticatenales bacterium
AATGTCGACCGGAACTGCGCCAGGGCGGTAGTGTGTTGTTTAATATCCATCACCTACTTCTGGCGCGGTTCCTTCTTTTCGTCAACTCTGCAACTCTTTCGGGTACCCCGTTGTCAAAAGTCCAATACAGAAGCTGTCCACCGTAACCCTGGGCGGCGTGGAAAGCCATAGCTGAAGGTTTTGCTCAGCCATAAGAGAGCGGCCTGCCCTACCGCTCTCGAATCCAGAAGAGCATCAGCAGGAGCGAGAGGAAGATAGACGCCGCTGCGATGGAGCCGAGCCCCCAGACGCCATAGGTCGTGTAGGCCCACGGCCCGGTGAGTGCTGCCACGGCGTTGCTGAGCGTCGCGGCGGCCACCGCCATCGTCATCATGTGGCTGCGGCGCTCGGGCAGCTGCTCGCTCACCAGCGGGATGCTGCTGACCAGGGTAAACTCGAAGGCGAACTGCGTCACAGCCGTCGCGGCCACGGCGGGGATAACCCCCAGGTTGAACAGCGGTAGCAAGGCGTAGGCAAGCAAGGAGCCAGCGGCACCAAGCTGCATACTACGCAGCTTTCCCAGGCGGTCCGTTAGGAGACTGGATAGAATACTCCCGCTGAGACTCGCCACCCCCAGCACCAGCGCGGCCCTGCCAAGTTCTGCTGGCCCCAGACGATATTCCTGGGTGAGCCACTCCCCGAACATGATCAAAACATGGTTCATGGCGAAGAGGGTCAACCCAATCGTTGTGAGGGCGCTGACTACAGAGCGCATCCCTGGTCCGCTTCGGCTCCCCGCCGCGATGTCAGGGTTATTCTCCTCGGCTTCCTCCAATGCTCTCTCCTGGGAGGATTCCGGAGGGAGTAGCAGCGCCACGGCGGCAGAGCCGATGACCAGGCCAACCCCCAGCACCAGAAACGGGAGCCGCCACCCGCCGCGACTGATGAGCAGCCCCACCCCATACAGCCCCCCGATACCGGCCAGCGCCCAGGCATACTCCAGAATCCCCAACCCTCGCCCCCGGATATGGTAGGGTAGGCGATCACTGATGTAGGCTTGCAGGAGCGGATTGAAGGCAAAGAGCCCCGCCCCCATCACTGCCATGCCGACCCCTACCATCCAGAGCTGCTGGCTGCTGCCCACCAGGAAGAGCCCCGCCGCCCCAATGAGGAGCGCCACGCACATCACGGGGCGCTTGCCCCAGCGGTGTGCCAGCAGGGCAAAGAGGGGGGTGCCAAGCCCCATGAAGCTGCGCAGACTCACCAACTGCCCCATCGTGATGATGTCCGCGCCCACCCCCGCCGCAATGATGGGCAGGAAGGGGTTAAAGAACTGGACGGAGGTATCCGTCATGAACCGAATAAACAGCCCAAGGCCCAGCAGTTTGGGAATCAGGGCGCTACGGGGCGAGACAATGGTGGTTGAGGAAGTATTCATGCGCCTATCTTACTCAAGTTGAAAATGTGTTCAATTTTGGTTAGCCTGGCAAATAATCCTCTCCCGTCTTATTTTTGCGGGCTTTGGGGTCGGTTGGCAACGCCCTCGTAGAAATTGTGAATCGTGTTGATGGAGAGAATATTCAGCACTACGAAGGCGAGCACGAACAGCAGGACGCCCACCGCCCGGAGCTTGGTTGGCCAGAGCGCCCGCCAACCCGCAACCAGAAAGAGGGTCGCCGGGAGCACAGCGGGGAGCACATAGCGGGACGAGGGAAAGGGCGGGGCGGCCCACGGGTAGGGCAGCGGCCATACCAGTGCATTCACCCAGACCATCACCAGGACAAAGCCAAGGAAGAGCAGCGCCGGAGCGAGCGCGGGTAGCCGTCGGCCCCGCGTGATGCCCCACCAGAGAGTCCCGGCCAGTGCCAGCCACACAAAATAGGAGGTCAGGGTGATCCAGAAGGTTCCCGCCAGCCGCACGTGGCCCCAGGCAAAGGCCGTGAAATAATCGTAGATGAGCCAGGGCAACACGGCGGTTGCAAGGAACTTCACGCTGCGCTCGAAGTCGCTGAGGGCCGCCAGGGTGAAGGAGGGCGAGCGGCGGCTGTAGTGCGTGATGAGCCGATCCAGCCAGGGGCGCACATGAACCCAGGCTTGCTCGGCGGAGGGGTTGCGGATCAGGTTGGGGCGCGATTCTCCCCCTACCATCAGTTGATTCCCCGCCAGGGTTGGCTGCGCGCCCTCTGGCAAGGCTCCTTCCACCAGAAAGGCTCCATCCAGGTAGAGATAGAGCGGCCCTTCGCTCACCTCATCCACATTCGCAAAGAACGAGTAGAAGAGCTTGCCGGTGTCTGTGGGTACCTCGACGGTGTACATGACCAGGACGGGGGCCTGCGTCACCGTGATGGGCTCCCGGAGATGGATCAACTCCCGGCTTCCCGCTGGGCTGACCGCGAGACCTGGCCCGGAGACCTGCTCGGTCCGATTGGCCCAGACCCAGCCGCCGATGGTCACCGTTTTCCCGGCAAGCTGCATGACTTCGTCCGGCGACAGCGGGTTGAGTAGGCCGCGCGCGGTGTCCTCTTCGGTAATCTCCAACCGGAGCACATACGTCCCCAACGGAACCTCCGAGACGGCTGCCCGCGTGGTTGACTCCTGGGACTGCTTGTACCCCTCGCGGTACCAGTAAGCTGCATCTTCCCAGTCGAGCACCGCCAGCAGCAGTGCCCCCGTCCCTGTCAGAGTCACCAGGGCCAGCCAGCGCCAGCGCCACCCTTGCTGAACCCACAGAGCTATAATGAGAACCAGCGGTATGAGTATCAGGGCGAGACCGGCCGTCGTCTTGGTGAAGACTGCCAGCACGGCGGCACCTATGACCCAGAGAATGCGCCACCAGGGTAGCCCAAAGCGAATCGCCTGCACCGCCCCCAGCAGAAAAAACGAGAAGATCAGCAC
>JACCSL010000200.1 GCA_013812995.1 Ardenticatenales bacterium
AATGTCGACCGGAACTGCGCCAGGGCGGTAGTGTGTTGTTTAATATCCATCACCTACTTCTGGCGCGGTTCCTTCTTTTCGTCAACTCTGCAACTCTTTCGGGTACCCCGTTGTCAAAAGTCCAATAATCAACCCCATTCGATTTAGGAGTTCCCCATGTTGATCAAACAACTTATTGTAACGGGTGCCGTGCTTGCCTCCCTTCTGCTGGGCTCCGGCATCCTGCCCGATTCCTGCTGGATCCATGGTCGCCCCACCTCCACGCAGCCCACTAGCAATGGAGCCACCCCGGACTCCTGCTGGATTCGTGGGTAACCCACCTAACTTATAGGTATCCCCGGAGCCCCAAGCTCGTGAGCTTGGGGCTCTTTTTATACATTTCTGGTTCTGCTGGAATATGTGGTGGGGTCATGGCTCTGCGTGGCGGCCTTCATCCCCACGTCGCTCCGCTCCGTGTCCCCTCTCCCGAAATCGGGAGAGGGGCGGCCGAAGGCCGGGGAGAGGGCTCCGCTAGCACGCTTCCCCTCTTTCAAACCACAAATTCCGTCAGAAGCAGATACATTTGTACAAATGAGAAAGGGAGTCTCAGATGGACTTCAAGAAATTTTTGGTCGGGCTGGTGCTTATTCTTCCTCTACTCCTGGCGGGCTGCGGCACCACCAGCCCTGCCGCGCAAACGGTAGAGCGCCTGAAGGCGGGCGGATATGTCATCTTTATGCGCCACATGGCGACGGATCACTCGAAGGAAGACACCGATGTGAAAAACCTGGAGCGCTGCGAGGCTCAGCGCAATCTCAGCGAGGAGGGACGCGAGGATGCCCGCTTCGTTGGAGAGGCGATGCGGACGCTGGCGATTCCCGTCAGTCAGATTCTTGTCAGCCCCTACTGCCGCACCATCGAGAGCGCGGAGCTGGTGTTCGACTCCGACTTCACCGTGGAAGATAGCCTGATGCACCTAAAGTCTGTTGAGGGAAGCGACCTGGAGATTACCTACACCGCCTCGCTCCGCCAGTTCCTCGCCACGGTCCCGGAGAGTGCAACGAATCTGGTCCTGGTCGGTCACGAGGTCAATCATCGCCGGGTGAGCGATGCCCTGATCGCGGAGGGCGAGATGGCAATTTACCAGCCCGATGGGCAGGGTGGCTTCAACTTGATTGGGACCGTCAAGGTGGAGGACTGGCGGGAGATCATGCGGGCGCAAACGACAGCCGCGCCCTAATTTGCGCTCCAAATGTCACAGAAAGGGGATGGAAACATTGGCAAAATAGACAGTGACTTCACAAGCCATCCCCGCTATGATAACGCCTGTAAGTTTACTACCCTTTGGTTCTAAGGAGATTCACTAAATGTTGATGAAAACGTTGATTCTGAACGCCGCTTTGCTTGCCAGCCTCCTGTTGGGCATGGGTGCCCTGACCCCCGATTCCTGCTGGATTCGCGGTTCCCCCAGCGTTAACCAGCCCACGACGGACGCGACGACCCCCGATTCTACCTGGATCAGCGGTCGCCCCACCTAAATCGTTTAGATACTTCAAGAGCCCCAAGGTAAACTTGGGGCTCTTTCTTTTCTCGGTTATGCTTGAAATATCGGTGGTTGTGACCAAATCTTGGGGGTAAATAATGGATACCAAGGAATCAACGCTTCGTCCTCGCTGGCTCTATCGTCTCCTGTTGCTTGGCCCGCCCGCGATTCTGATTGTCCTGGAGTGGACCCACCCCACCACCTTTCCCACGCAACTTGCGAGCGTGGAGTGGTGGACCCTCCTTCACCTGCTTCAACTTCCCCTGTTTGCGCTGCTAGCCCTCTCCGTCTATCTGCTTATGGGCAACTATCGGGATGGCTTTGCTCGTCTGAGTCAAATAGCGATGGGGGTATTCGTTGTCTTTTACACGGCCCTCGATGCGATTGCAGGGGTCGCGGGTGGCGTATTGATCGACTATGCGCGCCAGTTGCCGGTCGAGCAGCAGGTGGGAGCGCAGAAAGCCATCGAGTTTTTGCTCACCAGCCCTACCCTTGGCTGGATTGAGCAGCTTGGCCGGGCGGGGTGGGGAATCGGGCTCCTGGCAGCGGCCCTCGCGGTCTACCGTTCAGAGAATCTCTGGGTTCCCCCGCTCCTGCTGGCACTCTCCGCTCTCACCTTTGGCCTCAGCCATGCCCCGCCCTACGGGTCCGTCGGCCTGATCTATCTTTTCCTGGCGGCCTCGTGGCTGGAATTCGTGCCCAAAGAAAAAGAGCCGCTTCCCACTCCGTCCTGAGAGGCGACTCCTTCTGGAAAAGCGTTGTGCTACAGTGCTTTGAGCCTCGTTTCTGGCTCCATGACATCAGGGTGCGCCGCGTTGGCTTGGCGCAGCCAGGGCTCCAGGTAGAACAGTGCCAGGGGGGCCGTGTAACTCCCTGCGCGTTCGATGAATTCCCAGATGGGCTCACCTGCCAGGGGGCGCAGCAATTCGGTGAATACCTTCCAAGCGACAACGAAGAGGAGGACGCCGGGATGGGGACGCAGCAATACCAGAAGGCCCAGCACGATCTCGAACCAGCCAATGATCGAGATCAAGGACAACTCTCCCACCGTGGACCCACTGATACTCAGGGTACCAAGGTACATCAGCCATGCCGCCTTGTGCATGATGGCCCCGAAGGCCCCATGCCCGATGAGAAGCATCGCTGTCGTGAATCGAAGAATCCACGCGGCCTGGGCGGTGCGCGCCGCAGGCAGGGCGGGGAGCACCCGCTGGAACAACCACGCTTTCAACGTTGGCGCGGTCCCGCTCAGATAGAGCATTGCCAGAGGCACGCCAAAGTTCCCAGCCCGCTCAAGGAGCTCCCACCAGCGCTCGCCGCTCAGCGGGCGCAGAAGCGCGGTCCAGAGTCCCCAGAAGGTGGTCCAGAGCAACAGGGCGCGGGTCGGCCACAGCAGCGCGAGGATACCGATGGAAATATCCATCATCCCAACCAGAGGCATCAAGGCATAGGCCAACCCTTCTGAGATACCGACTACCTCGAAGTAGGGCACCCAACTCATCTTCGTAATCAACCCAAACACCCCATGACCAATAAAGCAACCGGCTACGCCGATACGTAAAATCCAATGGATAATAAATTCTATGGAGGGTCTCTGAGCGGGCATGTTCAGCTCCTCTTTTAAAATGATAGAGAAGCGCCCGCCATTCTCTGGCGGGC
>JACCSL010000224.1 GCA_013812995.1 Ardenticatenales bacterium
CAATAAAACGGCTTTTTGTTCCAACGCTCGCCGTTCCGCTCCAACGCTCGCCGTTCCGCTCCAACGCTCGCCGTTCCGCTCCAACGCTCCAACGCTGAGAAGTTAATCGCCGATTGTAACTCTCGTCAAGCCCTCCAGGATCCCAACGGCTGACTCGATCTCCCGCCCCATTTGCAGGCGGTAGGCTCCTCCCCGCGCCACACGCTCGAACACGCCTTCCAGTTGCACCCCCAGATCATAGCCGGATTCGATGTCCGCCGTCATGGCGTCCACTGCTTCCTGCGCCGTAAGCGGCGTCAGGGTGCTCTCCATGCCCCGGTGACGCTCCAGCAGACAGAGCGTCGCGTCCTCCGCGTAGAGGCAGAGCCGCCGGGCACCGAACTGTTCGGCCACATCAATGGCTATCTTGAGTTTGCCATTGGCCTGAATCTGGGCGGGCACCGAGGAGAGTTCCGGGAAGAGACCAGGGCTGTCGGGCAGAAGATGGAGGGCATGGGGGTTGCCCCAGAGGCGCAGCGCGGGCGAGAGAGCTACATAGACCACATCCTCGGAGAGCAAAGAAAAGCCACGTTGCAGGCAGGCGTAGCAGAGAGACGACTTCCCCGCGCCGCTCGACCCGACCAGCAGCAGTGCGCGACCATTGCGCATCACCGCGCCCGCATGAAGAGCGGTTCGATCATATTTCGATAGAAGATAGAGCGCGAGGCTTTCCAGAACATTGTAGCGAAAGTGCGCCTCATTGGCGACCAGTTGCGGGGTTAAAAAGGCCAGTGCCTCGCCGGAGGCAGGATGCGCGACCAGCATGTTATCCTCGCAGGAGGCCAGCAAGTAGCCGCTGTGAACCCGGTAGGAAAAAGCGCGGATGGGGGACGGTGAGAGCAGGCCCGGCTGGGTAGAATGAAGCACCACACTGACCCGCAGGGGATGGGGCGTTATTTCCGTTGGGATATCCAGCGCGCGCCACCGCCCGAACGCCCGCTCGGCAATGTCGAGGACTACCTCGCTGTTGCTACGAATTTCCAGGGGGAGGCCCAGCAGCGGAAAGGTAGCTTGATAGTCCAGGGGAGCGGTATGGCCGAGCGGCTCTGTGGCGGGACGATAGGGAACAGGTACAGGAAGCATGATGACGGCGGTCCTTCAGGGTGACTTGAATTCAGCCTCAATCATACTACTGCCAGGGCGTTTCTGCATAGAGAGAGCAAAGAAATCAACCTTGCCCTTGCAGGGCAGCAAGCCCCTGCCTATACTTTCAATGTGCCATCAAAGGAGAACTGCGCATGAAACGACCACCCGTTATCGGCATCACCGCGTTCGAGCGCGATGAGGACAACCGATTTTCGATCATGGGAACCTATGTGGACGCGGTGCGTGCCGCTGGAGGGCTGCCCGTTCTGCTGCTGCCCGGCGAGCCGGAACCTGCCCACTTTCTCTCTGTGGTTGATGGCATCGTTTTCTCCGGGGGGGGAGACATCGACATCTCCCTGTATGGCGGTGTTCCCCATCCCGAGATCCACTCGGTGGACCTGGAGCGGGATCAGTGCGAGTTGGAGCTGACCCGCCATCTCTACCAGGCGCGGTTGCCAACGCTGGGCATCTGCCGGGGAATTCAGCTCTTCGCGGTGGCGAGCGGGGGTGGCCTGATTCCCCACATCCCGGACGAGGTGGGCGAGGCTATCCCGCACACGGATGAGGATCTGCCCGTCATCAATCACCTGGTAGAGCTCGAAGAGGACAGTCAGCTTGCCCAAATCATGGGCGTGACCCGGCTGGAGGTGCCTTCCTCGCATCATCAGGCTGCACGAGAGGAGCCAGCCGGGTGGCGCGTCGTGGCCCGCTCGCCGGATGGGATCATCGAGGCGATGGAGCGCGAGGGTCATCCCTGGATGATCGCGGTACAGTGGCACCCGGAGCGCGCCCCCGATGACCCGCCGCAGCAGGCGCTCTTCCGCTCCTTCATCGAGGCCGCGCTCCAGCCCACTCGCCAATCGCTACATCGGTAGATGCTCGCGAGCGCCGTTGCCAGAACCAGGAGCATCCGGGGCTCCCAACCCGGCGCAATCCAAAAGAGTCCAGCGATTGCCAGGATAATCAGTCCGCGGAGGGTCCAAGCCCAGCGTCATGCTCGAATACTAGGGTCTGCACCTAGGGGCACGGCGCGGGGGTATTCCTGGGCTTAACGGTGGTGGGTAATTCAACTCTAATCACGGAACCGACGTGCTCGCCGCCTCCACCAGATACGCATCAGCCCACCAGTAGGGGTAGATGAGGGTGCGCGTGGCGATGATGAAGCCTGCCGCCTGGAGTTCTTCCTCCCAGCGAGCGATGGGCTGCTCATAGGTGCTGCGCCGCCCCTCGCGGGCAAAGTAACCATAGAGCACGGGTAGCAGGAAGCCAAGCCGCACACGTCGCCCCTCCGGCCCCGAATACTCTTGCAGACCCACTCGGTAGCGGTCATGGATGTGGCGGATGCGCTCCGGGGCCAGGGGGTTCTCGTAGCGCCCAGCCGGGTCATCGAACTCCGCGATGAAGAGGCGTTGCACGCGCCCGGCGAGAGAGTGTAGCACCTCGGCGCGAGTGGCGGGGGGAAGATTGTGCAGGCTCCAGGTGGCAATCGCAACATCCCACGACTGGTCCAGGGAGGCAAGCACCTGCTCGACGGGGTACGGATGGGCGTCGGGCTGGAAGCCCTTGTCCCAGGCAAAGCTCATGGCGCGGTCCAGAAGGGTCAGCGCCGGCTCGATGAAGGTCAGGGTCGGAGGTGAGGGGAGTGTCATGACCACCGGGATGAGTACACTACCATCGCCCGTACCAATGTCGAGCAGGGAGGTGGGCTGGAGCGCGCGCAGCCGCTCCGTCAGAATGTGGCGCGTGTTGTCGTAGAGGGCAAGGTTGCTACCGCCGCTGATGAAGGCCGAGAAGGAATCGCTCTCGCTGTAGAGCGCCTGACTCTCCAGCCCCTGCTCGCAGAGCCGCTCCAGGTAGCGCGCCGCATCGGCATAGAGGCTCTCGTCGGGGGCGGCCTCGTGGGCCAGCCGCGCGCTGGCAAGGGCGGCGTCCATCGCCCGCGCCGCGAAGTGGCGAATACTGTCCGCAAAGTGCTCGTAGGCTGTAAGGTCCATACACACCTGCCATCGAATTAGTGCTGCTCTGCCTCCGGGTTGAGTACCAAGCAGGCTTCGGGAGGAAAGTAGACGGTGACTGTCTCGCCGACCTTGGGCACCTTCAGGGTGCGCTCGTTGAAGGTATCCATCATGAGACGCTGCTCCCCTACCAGGACCGTCAGCCGCACGATGGAGCCCAGAAACATCACCAGTTCGACAATCCCGGTGAGGTGGTTATCCCCCTCGGCGGGGTCGAGGTCGAGCGTCTCCGGGCGCAGTGCGAGTGTTATGGGGCTGTTCAGCTCAGCGGTGAGCGGGTGACCGACATCGAAAATCTGCCCGTCGTAGCGCACCTTGCCGCCCGAGGCGTCCGCGATGTGACCGTTCAACAGGTTCAAGGTGCCGACGAAGGAGGCGGCGAATGCCGTCTTGGGCTGATTGTAGACCTCGGCGGGCGGCCCGACCTGCTCGATGTTGCCCTTGTTCATGACAACGATGCGGTCGGAAAGGGACATTGCCTCTTCCTGGTCGTGGGTCACATAAACCGTGGTGATGCCAAGCTGCTGCTGAATCTGCCGAATCTCCATGCGGAGCGAGAGGCGAATCTTGGCGTCGAGTGCGGAAAGCGGCTCGTCCAGCAGGAGCACATCGGGGCGAATGGCGAGGGCGCGGGCCAACGCCACGCGCTGTTGCTGCCCCCCCGAAAGCTGGTGCGGGTAACGCCCGCCTAGCTCTGGAAGGTGAATCATCCCCAGTAGTTCCGCCACGCGCTGGGTGATCTCCGCCTTGGAAACCTTGGCGAGCTTCAGGCCAAAGCCAATGTTGTCCGCCACCGTCATATTGGGGAAAAGGGCGTAGGATTGAAAGACCATCCCCACATGACGCTGGTTCGGCGGGTTGTAGGTGATATCCTTGTCGGCCAGCAAAATGCTGCCGCTGCTTGGCAGCTCGAAGCCCGCGATCATGCGCAGCGTGGTCGTCTTGCCGCAGCCGGAGGGACCGAGGAAGGTGACGAAGGAGCCCTTCTCGATGTCGAGCGAGAAATCGTGGACCGCAATGGCGGAGCCGTAGAGTTTTCGCAGGTTCTGTAGTTTGAGATGCGCCATTGCTGATGATTCCTCTTATCGGGTTCCGCCGAGCTGGCTCCCGCCGGGGTCTGAGCGTCCCAACCACTGAATCACCCCGATGGCCCCCCAGGTCATCGCAAAGCTGATAATCGTCACGGCGGCGGGCTCATAGGCTTTGGTCGCGTTGAGCAGCTCGATGTAGGGCCCGAAGGCGGGCCAGTTCAACAGGGAAGCCAGGGTAAACTCGCCCATCACGATGGCAAAGGTCAGGAAGGCTCCACTGAGAAGAGCGGTTCGTAGGTTGGGCAAAATAATCTGGAAGAAGATCGTGGGCCAGCTCGCGCCAAGACTCTGCGCAGCCTCCGTCAGGGTGCGCACGTCGATGGCGCGCAGCCCCGTGTCTACCGCGCGATACATATAGGGCAGCGCCAGCATCGCGTAGCCGATGACCAGCAAGGCATTGGTACCCATGTCG
>JACCSL010000226.1 GCA_013812995.1 Ardenticatenales bacterium
CGGATGCCCTATCTACCCTTCCGAATCTTCATCCGGGTTGTCGCACTGGGCGCGGAGCAGCCACCCAGCGAGGAGTTGCTCCCGGAAGGAGAATGATGGAAGTCACCCTGGCCATTGATTATGGATCGGCACGGGTCGGTACGGCGGTCAGCGTCGGGTGGATGGCGCGGCCCCTCGACGTGTTTCCACATGGCTCCATAGAGTCTTTGCTCGCCCGGCTCCTGGCGCTTTGTACGCAGGAGCAGGTCACAAAAATTGTGGTCGGGCTGCCCCTGAACGCCGATGGAACGGAGGGAGAGCAGGCCACAGTCGTCCGGGGCTTTGCCACGGAGCTTGCCCAGACAACCAACCTGGAGATTTTTCTCTGGAATGAGTATGGCTCCAGCCAGGCTGCACAGGCACAAATGATTGGGGCCAGCCGCAGCCGGAAGGCCCGACGAGAAAAACTAGACGCTATCGCTGCTGCCCTCTTCTTGCAAGAATTTGTTGAACAGAATGGGGTCGGCGCGGAGCGGGTCTACCCCAAGGATCAACAACGTCATGAGTAAGGCACACAAAACACTGGCGACGGTCGAGGCCGACCTGGCACAGCTCCAAGAAGAAATCCGGGTCCTCACGCAGCAGCGCGCTGACCTGCTCACCGCTGGCAACCCTAAAGAATTGAAAGCGATTGATGACACGCTGACCGAGCAACGTCAGCGACGGCAACAACTGCTAGACCAACAGTTACTTCTCCAGCGCGAGATTGCGGCAGAGGAGAGCGATTCCGCTACGGCACTTCCCCCTTTGCCTACCCCGCTTATCCCACCGACTCCCCGGCGCGTCAGCGGCCCACCGATAGCCGTGCGCCTGGCCGCGATTTTCCTCGTATTGGGCGGTGTGGCGGCCGTGTTGATCGGCGGAATCATGTATGCGGCGGAGCGCTTTTTTGCCCCTCCCCCCATCGAGGGCATTGGGGTGGATACCTTTGACACCGAGTTTTCGCCCCGAGAGGGGGCAAGCACCGAAGAGAGACTGCTGGCTCTCTATCTGTCGGCCAATCGCGAGATCATCCGGCAGCCTGCCAGTAATGATGCAACCCCTGTGGTGTTCCGTGTCGAAGAGGGCGAAACAGCCGCTACCATCGCGCTCCGCTTGGAGAAAGAGGGCATCATCAGCGATGAGGAGGTGTTCCGTCGCCTGCTCCAGTATCGGGGGGCGGACCAATCCCTGGCGGCTGGTGCCTTCACGCTGGCCCGAAATATGACGATGGATGAGGTCATTCTCGTTCTGCAACAAGGGCAGTTGGAAGAAGTCGTCTTCACCTTCCCGGAAGGGTGGCGCGCGGGCGAGATGGCCGACCTTCTGCAAGAAAATGGGTTGCTCTCGGCCGAGGAGTACATGGCCCTGGTGCAGGAGCCGGCCCGCTTCGCGGAGAGCTATCCTTTTCTAAGAGATTTACCTGAGGGGAGCACTTTGGAAGGCTATCTTTTCCCCGATACCTATAGTGTCCTCAAGCTGGACGCCACAGCGGAGAGCATCATCCGGCTGCAACTGGATACCTTCGACAGGCGTATCGGCCCCGAGCTGCGCGCCGACGCCGCGAGCCGGGAGATGACGCTACACGAGATAGTCACACTTGCCAGCATCGTTGAGCGTGAGGCGGTCGTCGCCGAGGAGCGGGAGATCATCGCGGGAGTCTATCTGAACCGCATGCGTGATGGAACAGTGCTCAACGCGGACCCGACCATCCAATATGCGCTGGGCTACCAGGCGGAGAGCGAAAGCTGGTGGAAGCGGCCCCTCTCAACCGCCGACCTGGAGATGGACTCGCCCTACAACACCTACACCCAGCGCGGCCTACCTCCTGGCCCCATATCGAATCCCGGCCTTGCCTCCATTGAGGCATCGATCCAGGCCCCGGCCACGGCGTTCTACTACTTTGTCTCGCGCAATGATGGCACCCACGTTTTCGCGGCGACATTCGAGGAGCACCTGGAGAACGTCGCGGAGTTCCAGTCCGCTCCGTAAGCCATCCAAATCCCTCCTGAGGTTCGTTCAGTACCCCGGTACTAAACATTGAGCTTTATACACAGGAGGGAAAATGCTTGCCACGGTGCAAAGCTGTGCCGTCGTTGGATTGGAAGGATTGCCGATTGCCGTAGAGGTCGATGTCTCGCGCGGGACGGCGGGGCGGGTGACACTGGTGGGGCTACCCGATGCCGCCGTCCGTGAGAGCCTGGAGCGGGTGCGATCCGCGCTGCTCAACAGTGGCTTTTACTTCACCCGCCAGCGCCTCACGGTGAACCTCGCGCCCGCTGATGTTCGCAAGGTGGGGCCAGTCTACGATTTACCCATCGCCGTGGGGCTGCTGCTGGCGACCGGACAACTGGAGGCGGAGCTGGATGACGCCATGTTCATGGGCGAACTATCGTTGGATGGCAGCGTGCGTCATGTGAGCGGGGTGCTTCCGCTCGCCTGTCTCGCGCGCCAGCAGGGAACCCGCCGCCTGTTCGTCCCCGCCGTGGACGCCCCCGAAGCCGCCCTCATCCCCAACGTAGCTGTGTACCCCATCGACTCTCTGACGCAGCTCCTCAACCACCTCACCGGCCAGATACCATTACGTCCCCTCATTCCCACCGTTGTCCCTGACAGCGTTCGCTCCCCGCTCGACTACGCCGCAGACTTTTGCCACATCAAGGGGCAGGCGCACGCGAAGAGGGCGTTGGAGGTTGCGGCTTCTGGTGGACATAATATTTTGCTCTCAGGCCCGCCTGGGTCGGGAAAGACACTGATGGCACGCTCCATGCCCTCGATTCTTCCTCGGATGATGTTAGATGAACAGTTGGAGGTGACCACCGTTTACAGTGTCGCTGATCAACTTCCTCGTGATACTCCACTGCTTCAGCATCGCCCCTTCCGCGCCCCGCACCACACTATTTCCCATGCTGGTCTGATTGGTGGGGGAAGCTGGCCCAGGCCGGGCGAGGCGTCCCTCGCTCATCGAGGGCTACTCTATTTGGACGAAATCGTGGAGTTCAGTGGTCGTTGCCTTGAAACGTTGCGGCAACCCTTAGAGGACAAAATGGTTACTATCGCTAGAGCCAGGGGTTCAATAACCTTTCCAGCCAACTTCATGCTAATCGGTTCTATGAATCCATGCCCTTGTGGGAACGCATCAGATCCAGGGCGAGAGTGCACCTGCTCGCCTGCTACCATTTCTAGGTACCAGCAGCGCCTATCTGGTCCGCTGATGGACAGGTTTGATATGCACCTGGAGGTGCCACGTTTGGAGTGGGAGAAGCTCTCCAGTGATCGACTGGCGGAGCCCTCGGAGGCAATTCGGGAGCGGGTGGAGCGGGCACGTCGCATTCAGCAAGGACGATTTGAGCATCTGCCCCACATCAAGTCTAACGCTGACATGGGAGTTGCGGAGATTCGGCAGTTCTGCCAGATTGAGACGGAGAGCCAGATGTTGCTCAAGGCTGCCACGCAGCAGATGCAGCTTTCGGCACGCGGCTATCACCGCGTGCTCAAGCTGGCGCGCACCATCGCGGACCTTGATGAGAAGCCCGTGATTGGCACGGTTCACATTGCGGAGGCACTACAATATCGGCAGCGGCGAATCAATTGATTTTGGGGGAAGGTGACTTGAGTAACTCTTTTGCTCGCTCCAGGCGTACCTGTCCTTCCTGAACCAACTGGCGCGCAATCCGCTCGACTTTTTCCCCGGTGGCACCAGCGGCTACAGCGACCTGCCGGGCGTGCAGGGCCATGTGACCTCGTTGGATGCCATCCGTGGCGAGGGCGCGGATAGCCGCAAAGTTTTGCGCGAGGCCGACCGCTGCCATGATCTGCGCCAACTCGCTTGCCTGCTGGACGTTCAAGATGCGGAGGGCGACCTGTGCCCCTGGATGAGCACGAGTGGTACCGCCCACAACACCCACAGCCAGGGGTAGTTCAATTGAGCCGACGAGGTTTCCTGCGTCATCGCGCTGGAAGTGGGTGAGAGAGGTATAGTGAGTGCCACGGGCGGCATAGGCATGAGCCCCAGCCTCGATGCCGCGCCAATCATTGCCGGTGGCAACGGCGACCGCGTCGATGCCATTGAGGATGCCCTTGTTGTGGGTGGCTGCGCGGTAGGGGTCGGCGGCAGCGAATGCCCAGGCTTCCAGAATTCCCTGTACGACCTCAGCCCCGTTGTGCTTTTCGGTGGTGAGGTCCTCCCTGGTCCAGATGGCGCGGGCGCGAGCCAGACGGCGATCTGCTAAATTCGAAAGTATCCGCAGGTTGACCCGCCCGCCGGTTAGCGCCTCGATCCGTGGGGCGAGTGCCTCACAGGTCGTGTTGATGGCGTTGGCTCCCATCGCATCCCGCGTGTCGAGGAGCAGATGAACGATCAGCATGGGGCCGACAGGCGTATCAGGTAGATGGCGCACCTCCAGGTCGCGCGCGCCGCCCCCGAGTTGGACGATGGTCTGGTGCAGGTGATTGGCCTCCTCCAGTAATTCTGATCTAGCAGCTAGAATGGCGGCTTCCGCCTGCGCGGGGTCCGCCACCTCCAGCACCTGAATCTGCCCAATCATGATGGGTGGGTCGGCATCGGTAATAAACCCACCCGAGGGGCGAGCCAGCTTGGCGGCGAAGGAGCAGGCGGCAACGATGCTCGGCTCCTCTACCACCATTGGAATGATTTTTTCCTCTCCATTGATGAGGAAATTAACCGCCACCCCGAGGGGGAGCGCATACCGTCCAATCACGTTCTCTATCAGGTGATCGGCGATTTCTATATCGAGAGGCTCGACCAGATGGTGCTGATCCTCCTCGGTCAGGCCAGAGAAGACAGCGACGCGACGGGCACGCTCCTCTACAGAGAGCTGATAAAAACCTTTAAAGGGGGAGTCGGTCATAATCAATACTCATCCTCATTCTTGTACTTTTTCTCGCCTGCCTTAATCGGAATCTTCAGCCAATTCTCGATGGGGGGTAGGGGGCAGGAG
>JACCSL010000277.1 GCA_013812995.1 Ardenticatenales bacterium
CCCCCTCTCTTTGTTTTCCTGTGTTAGCGTCGCTGGCTGTGCTCTGCCCGCCAGTGCTCCGTGGCAGCAATTCCACTCTCGAAGGCAAACTCCTCGGGCACGGGCAGCGTCTTTGCGGTGAACCAACCGATCTCAGAAGCATCGTCGGCGGCGTTGGCGATAGCGCCCGCCGGGGCTGTCGCCCAGTACACAATGTTCAGGGTGTGCAACTCCTCGCCGCCGTAGGGATAGACATCGGGCCAGATTCCCAGAATGCCTTCCGGCTCCACCGTGAGCGCGGTTTCCTCTAGCAGCTCGCGGCACATGGCAGCCTCAGGTGTCTGGCCATCGACAAGTTTTCGACCAGAAAACCGGAATAAGGAATTTTTAGCCTGAAAAAGCCTGTGATAATGAACATTACAACAGGATTGTCGAGGCTTTGGCGGCTTGGTTAGCCGGTGGTTTGGGCCGCTGAACAAGCCCAAATTTCAACATTATCACAGGAATCTGCCCAATGAGGGGTCTTATTCCGGTTACCTGGTCGAAAACTTGTCGATGGCCTTAAAGGTCAGAGCCACTCTTTTGTCGGTTGTTACCACGCGGTAACATGCAAAAACTCCCAACATCTCGCCTCGTGGGCAGGCATGTGTCCCGGCAATCATGAAAGTGGCGGGCAACGTCGCAGCGGGCGTACCCGCAAAGGCAGCCCCTGGCTACGACAAGCACTCGTTGAAGCCGCGCAGGCGGCGGCACGCACCAAAGGCACCTATCTGGGCGCACAATATCCTGATGGATCGCGTCCCGTATCGGGCGCTGGGACAGAACTACTTCGATGAGCGCGACAAGCAAGCCGTTGAACGCCCATTGGTGCGTCGCCTAGAGCAACTCGTTTTGAACGCCCCAGGCGCGGCCTGATCTTTTTTCAGAGTAGTCGAGTTTAGTGCCATGTTAGCGAAATATCCAACAAACAGCCTGCTTTTATGTACCTTTGACACCTAGCTTTGTCGTTGCGGTTCTGGTGTAATAGAGCTATCAACAGTTCTGCCCCTCCGCTGTGTATCCAGCCCCAATGCAGACGCTAGCCTAACGAGGAAGCTCCTTTGAAACGTACACTTATAACGCTGCTCTTGCTTGTGCTTTGCCTGCTGCTCTCTGCTTGTAAGTTATCGTCGTCAAGGTCCAAAGATCCTATCAGCGATATACGTCAAGAAGGACCCATTGAAGGCACACTCTGGTCAGCACGCAAACATTACACTTCAGAGGAGCCAATCCAGCTTCGCTTCACGATTAAGAACATCAGTGATAAGGAAGTAGTTCTCACAAACGGGGATCAACCCGTTATAGAGCTTCAACTGGATAACCGCTTGTGGTCCGAATCTGTCAGCCTGGCGGAAGTGCCAACCCGTTTGGTTCTCCAACCTGGAGAGTCTTATACCATCCAGTGGACCATTGAGGGGTGGGCAAACCCTCACATATATGGGGCCTACGGGACATGGGCGGGCATACAAGGTGATGCACGGCTATCGGTTTGTTATGGCGTTATACCTTGTTCGTAAATCCATCGTGTAATTATTTGAAGAAAGGGAAAAAATGTTACGTCGTTTATTGCTTGGACTTTTGACAATTTTAGGGCACTTCAAGAGGGGCCACAGATTGTTTCCAGGGAGAGCGGGTAGCGCCTGGGGAGCAAAGTCGGAATAAAGTCGGGGTTTGGGCGATACGCCCCTGGTGCTCAAACCTCGACTTTATTCGCCGCACTCATTCCTGTGCGGTGGTTTTCTCTCTACAAGGGCCTCCTGCCTCCCCACCTCAGAGGGCAATTTTTGTCAAAAGTCCAATATTGCTTGTATTCGTTGTATTCTGCGTACTGGGTGTTACATTCGGTGGTTCTTTGAGCCTGGTGTATGCCGGGAAACCTGACTAACTGCCTGCGGGGCCGTCAACTGGGCAACCTGTTCAACCGAAAGAGGATAAAGACAAAAACCAGCCTATAGCTCCCTGGAAACAGGCTATAGAGCGCATTGAGGCTGCACGGAGGGGGGGCAGACTTTCGACCGACCAAGCAGCGCTCTTGCGATATCAGGCGTTGAAAAATCCTTCGCATCTTCCCCCTGCTTTCCAACCCGATGCCCAACCCATCCAGCGGCATATCAAAGTCCGTAGCACCAAGAGTCCCTATGACGGGGATTGGCTCTATTGGAGTACCCGCCTGGGACGGCACCCCGCCATCGGCCCGCGCGTGGCACGCCTTCTCAAGCAGCAGCAGGGGCGCTGCGCGTATTGCGCCC
>JACCSL010000302.1 GCA_013812995.1 Ardenticatenales bacterium
AGCGAATGTCACCAGGGGGTTGGGCGTAATGAAAGGGGTGGTGATAGGTCATTGTTTCTCTCCTGTATCTCGTCTGGCAAAAACAACCATGACCGAACTCCAATTGAACCAATTGGCCGGACCCGCATAGTAGGGCACGCTGAGAAGGCGGAGCGGCCAGGAGCGCAGGAGCCGACTTAGCAGGGTGGCGTCCCGTCCCTCAGCGCGCCAGCGGTATTCCAGACTCATGATGAGCAGGATGTAGCCCAGCATGAAAGAGCGCACCCGCTCAATCTGGAGCCCGCGCAAGGCAAGGTGCTGGCGCAGGTGGGGCAAGCGAAAGAGATTGAGGTGACGCGGTAGGTCCCATCCGGCCCAATAGCATCCCAGCCCCTGTGCCTCCAGGCTATCCGGGTTAGGGACACTGAACACGAGCAGCCCCCCCGGCTTGAGCAAGCGCGCGACCTCGTCCAACGTCTGCTGAGGGTCATGGATGTGTTCCAGCACATCCCAGAGCGTGATGACATCAAACGCGCCAGTCGCGAACGAGGTTTCCTCCAGTCGGCCCTTGAAAATAGGGAGACCAAAACGCTCACGCGCGTAGCGCGCGGCGGACGAACTGGGCTCGACGCCCACGACTTGCCACCCCAAGCGCCGCATCCCATCCAGGAAGATACCCGTGGCACACCCTACATCAAGGAGCCGCCCAACCTGACCTGCTGCCTGGTGCACTGTCATACAGCGCCGATTGTGGCCGTAGCGGCGATCGAGACGCTTCCACCAGTGCTTTTCGTCTTCAATGGCTCTCAAGAAGGGTAAATAGTCATCCGGGTAGTAGGCATCGATTCCTGCGATGGAGGGGCGCGGGCTCTGGTAGATGTGACCGCACGCGGTGCAGGTCAGCAGGCGGAAGATCTCGTGACTTTGGTGGAGCAACCAGTCACGGGCTTCTACCAGGAGGGTTGCCTGTGCTGAGGCACACATGGGGCATGTTGTTGCTTCCATCATCATTGGCTCCACAGTTGCTCCCCTCCGTTCGGACCTGGCAGCGTAGGCCATCCCACAGGCCGCGCCAGTAGGCTCGCGCTGCCACCAGCCGTCCCTGTTGGGCGAGACGCAACGTTGTTTTGAAGGCACTGCCCAGACGGTACGGGAACACGGTTAGCCACTGTGTTCCCCTGACATGCTTTCTGAAAAATTGTACGCTGGCCTTGCCCATGTGATACCGTTCGCCCGTGCTGCCCAACCCCCCACTACTCTGCGATTCCTTGTGCCAAAGCCATGCAGTCGGAGCCAGTCGTAGCCGCCACCCTCGTTGGCAGGCGCGCAGAGACCAATCATTGTCTTCATAATAAAGGAAGAATTGCTCGTCGAAGAGCCCGATATCCAGCAGCGCGGCACGGCTAAAGAGGAGGGCGCAGCTCGTCAAAAGATCCTTGTCGACCGGTGCTGGGGGTAGGGGCTGAGCGCGCCCATGATTGTTCGTCATCTCCAGCGTCCAGGGATGCCGTTGGCCGCCAACTGGACTTGACCCGCCTTGATGGACACAAACATAAGCCCGCGTAAAGTAAGGGCAGGAGGAATCCATCATGGCAGAGACAAGACGACAATACACGAGCGAATTCAAGTTGGAAGCGGTGCGGCTGGTCCAGGAGAGTGGCAAATCGCTCAGCCAGGTAGCACGCGAGTTGGGGATGCGGTCGGACCTGCTGCGCAAATGGAAGCGACAGGTCGAGGAGCGGGCGGGTCAGCCCGAGCGCGACCTCTTTCCGGGTAATGGGAAGCTTGCCAGCCAGGACGAAGAGCTGCGTCGCCTGCGGCGGGAGGTGGCAACCCTACGCCAAGAGCGCGATTTTTTGAAAAAAGCAGCGGCGTACTTCGCGAAGGAATCGAAGTGAAGTACGCCTTTATTGCCCAAGAGCGGGGGAAGTACCCGGTGGCGCTGATGTGCCGCGTGCTGGGGGTCTCGCGGGCGGGCTTTTACGCTGCTCAAACCCGTCCACCCAGTGCCCACGCCCAGCAGGATGAGGTCCTGTTGAGAGACATCGAGCGTATCTTTGAGAGCAGTCGGCAGCGCTACGGCAGCCCGCGCATTCACGCCGAGTTGCGCGCCCAAGGTATCCGTTGTGGCAAAAAGCGGGTTGCGCGCCTGATGCGGCAAGCCGCTCTGCGCGCC
>JACCSL010000332.1 GCA_013812995.1 Ardenticatenales bacterium
GCTGAAGATGGAGCAGGGTCCATTCGTGGTGGCAGCAGAGCGGCTGTACCTGAACCTCTCAGGGGTGGTACGCCATCCCTTCGGACGGCGCGTTCTCCGTGGCTTTCTCCGGCTTGGGGAGCCAGGAACCCATCAGGTCATGGAAGCCCTCTGGGATGACCCGCGCCTCGCGCCCTCCGCCAATGGCTGGAAGCTCGGTACCGCGCGACGGATGGCAGGGGTCGTTGGGCTGTTTCTCCGGCGTCTCGTTGCCACGCTCTGGCAGCCGCAGCGTGCCCAGGCGCGTATCCAACAGGTCGAAGCACTCCTGGATACGTTCCAGACCCAGGCCGCCCGCACCACAACCCTGGCGGAGCGCATGGTGCTGCTGGAGGCCATGTGTGTGGCAATACCGACGATCATCGCGCCACTCTTTCTCCCAACGATAGCCTCGGGAGTGTTCCCGCTGCGGGTAATCGATGCGCTCGCGGCAGGGCTGCCGGATGGCACACGGCTTACGCTGGAGATCACCCGTGGGCTGCCAAATAACGTTACCACCGAGATGGACCTTGCTCTCTGGGAGGTGGCCCGCACCATTCAGAAGGATGCGGCCTCGGCGGCGCGCTTTGTGCAGCTCACGGCGGCGGAGTTGAGCCACGCATACCTCGCGGGTGAATTGCCAGAGCGCAGCCAGCAGGTTCTCCGCGACTTCCTCAGGCACTACGGAATGCGTGGCCTGGCGGAGATCGACTTTGGGCGCGCGCGATGGCGAGAGGATCCTACCCCACTCATGCAGGTCCTACAAAGCTACATCAGCATCGAGGATGAGCAGCAGGCCCCCGATAGGGTGTTCAGACGCGGCGCGGAATCAGCAGAGGCCGCGATTGAGCAGATTGCCACCACGCTGGGGCCGCCAAAGGCAGGGCTGGTGCGCTGGCTGGCGAGGCGGGTGCGACAACTGGCAGGGCTGCGCGAGAGCCCCAAGTTCTCTGTTATTCGTCTCTTTGGTATCGTTCGGGAAAGCCTGCTGCAAGGAGCGCGCGAATTGGTAGCGCAGGGGCTTTTATCCCAGCCCGAGGATATTTTCTTTCTGCGACTGAGAGAGCTCCGCGCCATTGCTACCACAGCTTTTCCCTCAGATTATCGAACGGCCCGCGCCCATTGGCCTGACCTTGTGGCTGAGCGTCGAGCGCGCTACGAGCGGGAGAAGCAGCGCCGCCAGGTGCCGCGCGTGCTCCTCAGCGATGGTCAGAGCTTCTACGAGGGGATGCGTGCCCTGGGTGGGGAAGAAGAAGGGGTGCTGGTGGGGAGTCCCGTCTCGCCGGGGGTGGTGGAGGGCACGGTTCATGTGGTGCACGACCCGTACCAGATCCAGTTGGTGCCCGGCGAAATCCTGGTCTGCCATGGCACGGACCCTGCCTGGACCCCGCTCTTCCTGGCAGCGGGCGGACTCATCATGGAGGTGGGCGGGCTGATGACCCACGGCTCGGTCGTGGCACGAGAGCGATGGTATTCCCGCCGTGGTGGGTGTCCACGAGGCGACCACCCGCCTGACAAGCGGGCAGCGCGTGCGAGTGGATGGTTCTACGGGGCGGGTAACGATTCTGGAATAGGACAACGCGACGATGATCAATAACGATAAGATTCAACGACTGTTACAGCGCGGCGAGCACGAGCGCGTTGCCTTTCACACGGGGGCCAGCGAGGCCGAACTGCGCGAGGTCGTCGCTACGGTCGCAGCGATGGCGAACGGAACGGGGGGAACCATCTTCTTTGGCGTGGACTCAAGCGGTCATCCCACGGGCCTGCTGGAGAACCATGACATGGCCGAGGAGATCATGGCCAAGATCAGTGCCTGGACGACGCCCGCGCTCTCCCCGACCGCAGATTACCTCCACACACCCGCCGGGCGCATCCTTGCCATCCACGTACTACCCGCCGCCAACCCGCCCGTGATGACGGGCGGCATCGCCTACCGACGCAACGGCTCATCGAACGCGGAGATGACGCGCACCGACCTGGACCGCACCCTGCGCTCCATTCCCCAATCCTTCGACCGCCGCCCAATGCCCGGCACCACTCTCAACGATCTGGACGAGGAGCGACTGCGCCGCTATATCCGCCAGCGCCAGGAGGCGTACCCGCAAAGTTCCCCCCTCATCGGGACGACGGAGGAGCTGTGGGAGGAGGTGAAAGCCGTGGTGATGACCGAGGAGGGAGCGGTGCCCACGGTGGCCGGCATCCTCTTCTTCTCCCGCGACCCCAGTTTCTGGATCTCTCATGCGCGCGTGAAATTGGCTCGCTTCCCTGGCACCGCCCCCGTGGCCTTCGTGGACCGCCAGGAACCCACGGGCACTCTGCCGGAATTGCTGGACCTGGCCGAGGCGTTCATCAAGCGCAACACCCGCATGGCCTCGCAGATCATCGGCTTTGAATCGGTGGTGGTGACCGAGTACCCCTACCCTGCCCTGCGCGAGGCGCTCGTCAATGCCTTCGCTCACCGCGACTGGGAAACCCGCCATGAGGCAGTGCAGATCAACATCTTCTCGGATCGCATCGAGGTCCACTCGCCCGGCGAACCGCTGCTTCCCCTGGATCAGCTGGAGGGAGCGCACGCGTCCCGCAACGATAACCTCTGCTACCTCTTCAAGGATATTGGTGCGATGGAGCAGTATGGCACCGGCGTTGCCAGGATGCGGGCACTCATGGAGGAGCATGGCCTCCTCCCCCCGCGCTTCGAGAAGCAGGGTCCCATCTTCAAGGTGACTTTCCCTGGCCCCGGTGATCGCATTCTCAACCTCATGGCGGACCCGACCGCGCGGGTGGACCTACGCACCCTTGGCCTCAATGATCGCCAGATCGACGCCATGCGCCTGCTCCGCAACGAGGGCAAGGCCATCAGCAACGCCGAGTATCGAATCCACTTTGGGGTGAGTGATCGTACCGCCCTGCGCGACCTGAGTTCGCTCGTGGAACTGGGATTGATTCGACGCATTGGCAATGGCCCTCAATCGTTCTACGTCGCCAGTGAGGGAGACAATCACGACGGCTAGTACGGTAGGGCCTAAAAGAGGCAAGGGTTAAGCAGCCAGCGCCTTGCCCTGATAAGTCCACTTAAACGGTTGAGCCATGGTGCGATTGTAATAGTCGATAAAGGCAAGCACCTTGGATTGGAG
>JACCSL010000365.1 GCA_013812995.1 Ardenticatenales bacterium
GGGTAGTGCCGACCCGCTCCGGCGGTCCTGCCAGACAGCAAATTGCTGCCAGAAGATAGGGTTGACGACCGGAACACCTGACCCTTTCGAGCCAAGGCTTTCGGATAAATATCTAAACGACCGTTGGAAGAAGCGGAAGCCAATGTTGAGTGCCGCGTTGTGATCCGCATTACCGCGTCTGAGACACCTCGGACACAGATAAAGCGGTCCACCGGGACGGTAGTCAAGAGGAGTTTCCCCCGCAGCGTAGCGCGCGACAGGATGATGCCCACAAGTAGAACACTCCTGGCTGGTGAAGGCCGGATTAACGCGGCTGGTGAGGATACCCTGTTCCCAGGCCTTGTAGCGCGCATACTTGACGATTTTGCCCTTCAGCCAGTAGGCTCGTTTTTCATTGCTACGCTGACTATAACGCCCCTTTTGTGGCTTGAGATTGTCCAGGTGCTCAAAGATGAGAATGGTCGCGCCGTGTTTCTGAGCAAACTCGACGATGCGGCGGCTGACACGGTGGGCTTCGTACTCATCCATCGCCCGGATTTTCTGCCACAGCTTGACATTATCTGCTTCTCCCTCGCTGAGTATCCCGCTCTGGCTGCGTTTGACGGCTACCTTGCCCAATAGCCTTCTCCTACGGGCGTGAAGCGCCTGACCCCCACGCATAAAGCGGGTCGTGACTTCCGTCCCGTCGGCCTGCAAGATCGTACAAACGGCCAAGGCATCCCCGAGATTCAAATCGACTGCACAGATGCGCAGATGAGGATTGTGCGCGACCTGCACCAAGGCCTTGGGTGGTGTTAGGACAAGCTTTTCTAGCGGCGTGTGCAAACGCAAACAGCCCCTCCGCCGCACGATGATGGGGCTACCTGCCTCCCACCCCTCCGGCAATGGCTCGCCGCTCAGCCGTAGCTTGACCCACTGCCAACTGCTCCCGCTGTAGAGACGGATTAGGATGCTGTTGTCTGTCCTTTCTCCATACATCCCTTTGTAGAAGGGAAAGTTCAGGTTGAACAGTCGGGGTGGGACGGGCGGGCGATGGTGAAAGCGTTTTCCTTTGCTCTCGAATTTCGCTTTTTGTGTCTGCCAGCGTTTGAAATTGCTCTGGAAAGATTGAAAGGCACCGCGTGCCGCATTGATCGCTGCCCGCCGCAGCATCGCCGGAATATCCGCATCAATAGCCTTGTCCAAGGGCCAGAGTGGGGTAGGATTCTCTTTGGTGCGGTGGGTCAGCTTCTCGGCTTGAGAGAGAGCCTCTTTTTGATTAAGTCCAAGCAGGCCAGGGTGCGCCTGGTGCAGGCCGAAGTAAAACGAAACCACCTGGTTGTAGAGGGCTTTGGTGGCCTCATACCACTCTATCAATCCAGGGCGGTTTTCGATTTTGTTTTGATGGGTTTTGACTGCTTGGGCCATCAGGGGAGACCTTATGTATATTTCCGCAACTTCCTCACCAGCATAGCAAAGTTTTTGCACCATGTCAATACTATCGGATGCTTGAGACATCCCTTCGTATTGAGATAAATCATGATGGAGCTCCTGGAATGACCAACGAAACGACTATCATACGATTCAACCTCCTGCCCCTGAAGGCAAAACTGGAAATTGCCAAAGGGAAGGCCTATAAATGGGGAGACATTGCCAGAGTTGCAGGCCTGCATTCCAACACGCTATATGACATAGTCAACAATAAAAATCGTCGCGTCGATCTGGTAACGCTAGAAAAGCTGCTTGATTTTTTCCGTGCGGAAGGGCTCCCCATTGAGATAGGAGAGTTATTTGCGGTTTCCTTGAGCAATGAGTATCCAGCGATTTAGGCTAAGAGCGCCTAACAAAGCGGTGGGCTTACGCCTGGTCAGTAGGCGGCACAAATAACCGGCTTGGCTCGGTGTGGCCGGGGATATGAACCATCTTCTCGTAGCGGAGGCCAATCTTCTCCAGTACCCGCGCCGAGCCATGATTGTCCGGTGCCGTTATACCCACGATACGAGGCAGCCGCAGCACGCTTTTAGCATAGTCCAGGACGGCGCTGGCTGCCTCGTACGCATACCCCTTCGACCAGAACCGCTGAAGCAGCGCATAACCAATGTCAACATCCTCCAGCCCCTCGCGCTTCACCAGCCCGCACATCCCGATGGGCTCGTCCGTTTCCTTCAACGCTACCCGATACATGCCGAATCCGTACTTCTCGTAGCTCGCCCCTTGCCCCTCAATGTAACCCTGAGCATCTGCCAGCGACCGGACGCCCTTATCGCCAATATTCTGAATAAAAGCAGGCTCGTTGAGGAGTTCCAGGATAAACACGCCATCTTCCTTCGTCAGGTGGCGCAGCTGCAATCGTTGTGTCTCGATGAGGTTCATGGGTAACTCTCCCCGCTCAGTTGCGATATAATGCCATTTTAAGGTAGGCAGCTAAACCAGGAAAGGAGCATCCATGCAGCGAGTGGTAGGAATATCGGAGATTGTGTTGTGGGCGGATGAGATAGAGGCAATGGTGGAGTGGTATCGGGACTTTCTAGGGCTGGAGCAGCTGTCGCCGCCCGAGCGTAAGAGTCCGGTCTTTCTCAAAGCGGGGGAGGGAAATGCGGGAATCCCGCAGATGATCGTGATTGTGCAAAAGCCGGAGGAAATCAAGGCGATGGCGAGTGGCTATCAGCTTCATCATCTCGCGCTGGAGCTGCCCCCGGAAGCGTTCGATGCGCAGCAGGCAATGTTCGAGGAACGCGGGCAGGCGGTGCGGGGTGGGATTCATCCGGTGATTGCCGCACGCACCTTTTATGTCGATGACCCCAACGGTAACGAGGTGGAGTTTATCTGCCGAACCGAACAGG
>JACCSL010000366.1 GCA_013812995.1 Ardenticatenales bacterium
GTCTCCTCGATCAAGGATCATCTCTTTGATGAAAACTTCGATTTGCGGGGCTGGATTCGGCAAAACGAGGGCCAGGGTGTGGATCAGCGCCACTTTGCCTCTGCCACGATGGTGGCGCAGGCGGTGCAGAGCGCTGGCATGACGCAGATGGGCGCGCGCGCCAAGACGATGATTGGTATGAGCCCGCCAGCGGTAGCATCGTCGCTGCCAGGCATGGTGGCGAGCAGTGCCGCGCCCAACGCATCGCTCCTCCTGGAGGGGCAGCCGCACCCGCTCCACGCGGGCAAGAGCGCGATTGGTCGCGCCCCCGATAACGATGTCATCATCACGCAGTCATCCGTCTCGGCCCACCACGCCTCGATTACGCTTCATGGGGAGAGCTTCTTTATCTCGGACCTGCGCAGCACCAATGGCACCTTTGTCAATGGGCAACCACTGACCGAACCGCGCCCGCTGGCCGACAGCGATGAGATTCGCTTTGGCGATGTTGTGGTACGCTTCCGGGGGCCCGCCGCACCCCAGGCCGCGCCGACAAACCAGGGGGTCACCAGCGGCTGGCTCGTCGGCGAGAAGCATAGTTACTCCCTTCAGTCGCCTCTGGTTCGCATTGGGCGCGCCGTGGAAAATGAGATTTCCTTTCCGCAGGACACAGAGCTCTCCCGGCTCCATGCCCAGATTTCCCGTCAGGCGTCCGGCGGGGCGCTTTACCTGCTGGATATGGGAAGCGCCAACGGAACCTTCATCAATGGGCAACACATGACCACGCCGCGCCGTCTGACGGACGGCGATGAGATTCGCATTGGCAAAAGTGTGCTGCGCTTTGTCATTACCCTGCCCAAAGAGGCACCGCCCCTCTACGACCCTCTGGCCGCCCAGTCGGGGAGTCCGCCCTTTCTGGCGGTGCGCCTAGGGCCGAACAAGGGACAGCGGGTTCCTTTGCAAGGGGCGCTCCGATTGGGCCGCGCCTCTGACTGTGATATTGTCCTGGTTGATCCCCGCGTCTCGCACTATCACGCGGAGGTGAGCTGGCATGACAGCAAGGCACTCGTGCGCGACCTGGGCAGCACCAATGGCACCTGGATCGGGACGACGCGCCTCTGGAACCAGCAGGCGGTGCCTTTTCCCGCCGAGGCCGAGTTGCGCCTCGGGGATAGCACGCTGCGGCTGGAGTTTGGTGGCCAGGCCGTCCAGCCAGCCCTCACGCCCGACCAGCAGATACCCAGCGGCAGAACCATCGTCGTTGAGAAGGTAGGGCCGCTGGACTTCAAGCCGCTCTGGCTGACCTTCCGCCACGCGGGCAATCAACCGCCAGTGCCGCTGGCGACGGAGCCGATCATCCTGGGCCGCGATCCCGCCAGCTGCACGGTGGTTATGACCGATAGCGCCGCGAGCCGCCAGCACGCCCGTATCGAGCGTCGCCCCGACGGAATCTATGTCAGCGACATGGGAAGTGCCAACGGAACCTTCGTCAACGATGTACGCATCGGCTTTAGCATGATTCCGCTGCGCCCGCGCGATGTCATGCGCATCGGACAGACGACGATTCGGGTCACGGACATTCCGCCCGCCGGGGCCGCTTTGCATCCCACCCCAACGGGAAGCCCCAATCTGGCGCAAACCCCGACCCCTGCAACCCCGCCGCTGTTCTGGCTCGCGGTGGCGGGGACGACCACCGCCGCGTCCATTCCGGTTGGCGTGGCCCCGCTGCTGATCGGGCGCGAGCCCACCTGCGCGGTGGCTCTCCTGGACGATCAGGCGAGCCGCGAGCACGCGAAGATCGAACTGCGAGGAAGCGAGGTGTTTGTCCGTGATCTACAGAGCGCGAACGGCTCCTTCCTCAACGAGATGCGGCTGGGCAGCGAGCCCAAATCCATGACGGTGGGAGATGTGCTACGGATTGGCAACACCTTCCTGACCCTGAGAACCTCCCCCGACCCGGAGGAGCAGCCCGAGGCTGTCACACCCGACCCGGAGCCGCAATCCATCGTTGACTCTGAGCCGGAGCCTGTCGTGCCAGCCGAACCCGAACCTGTCGTGCCAGCCGAGCCCGAGCCGGAGATCGCGACCGAGCCCGAGCCGGTGAGTCCCGTCCGCGGCGAGCCCACAACCCTGTGGGTGACTTTCGGGGAAGGAAGCTCCAGCGCGCCCGTGCGGCTCGGTGGCACGCCGCTCGTCATCGGGCGGATGCCGGAGTGCGAAATCGTCCTGGGGGATCGGCTGGCAAGCCGCCGCCACGCGCGCATTGAGCGCCGGGGCGATAGCGCCTATGTGCAAGATTTGAGCAGCGCGAATGGCACCTATCTGAACGATACCCGGCTGGAGGCCGAGCCGCAGGTATTGCAGGTGGGTGATGTGGTGCGCATCGGCACTACGCTTCTTCATCTTCAAGAAATAGCCGTGGCCCCGGCAGAGCCCGAGGCAACGATCATGGAAAAAGAGCCAACCTATTCCCTACACTTCTCCCCGGAGAGTGCGCTCCCCCCGGTCGCGGTTACCACCACGCGCCTCGTGCTGGGCCGCGATCCCGCGTGCGCGGTGATACTCAAGGATGCCAAGGTGAGCCGCCAACACCTCCAGATACAGGTGCAGGAGGGAGAGGTGCTGATTGTCGATCTGGGTAGCTCGAATGGAAGCTACTTGAACGGGAACCGGATGGACGCGCACCGCCCCTACCCCTTGACCCCCGAGGACCGCCTACGCCTGGGCGACATCATTATGCAGTTGAGCCGTGACGCGTCACCCTGACGCCCGTTGAAGGAGCATAGGCCGTGGATTTTTATACCGAACTTGCGGAGCAGGTCAGCGAGGAATTAAATGCCTGCATTGGCTGTCATGCCTGTATGCGCGCCTGCCCGCTGCCCTCCTCCGAGGTCGTCACCATTGGCGCGCTGAACGACCTGGCGCGGGGCGGCGAGCTAACCGCGATCCTGGCAGAGTTCGTCAATGATTGTACCCAGTGCCATCGCTGTGTTCCCGTGTGCCCGGTAGACATCAGCCGCAGCCGCATCGTGCTGTGGAACAAACTCAAACTGGTGGGCGACCCCAACCAGCCGCTGACGATTGATGTGGCCGGGCAGAGCCTGCAATCCGGCTGGACGATGGGCACTCTGGCACGCCAGTTGATCTCCTTCCCCCTCTTCACGGGCGTGAGCGATCTCCAACTTCGCCGGCTCATGCCGCAGTTGGGTCTGCGGCAACTACTGCCCGGCTCGGTGCTGACGCGCGAGGGCGAGTATGGGCAGTCGCTCTACGTCGTCCTGGACGGGCTGGTAGAGCTGAGCGCGGCGACGGAGTTCAACCATACCCAGAAACTCGTGGACCTGGGACCGGGGAACTTCGTCAACGAGATGTCGGTGCTGGCGGATCGACCCAATGATGTGACGGTGATCGCGCGCGTAGAGACCGTCGTTGTGGAGTTTTCGCGCTGGTCCATCCGCCAGTTGATGAATGAGTCCCCCCAATTTGCGGCGACGATGGAGGGCATCTACCG
>JACCSL010000428.1 GCA_013812995.1 Ardenticatenales bacterium
AAGGCGGGCAGTTGACAGAGGCGGTGCGTCGTCGCCCCTACTCTGTCATCCTTCTCGACGAAATCGAGAAAGCGCACCCTGAGGCATTCAACATGCTCCTCCAGATCATGGAGGACGGGAACCTTGCAGATGCGAAGGGCCGCCGCGTTGACTTCCGTAACACCATCATTCTCATGACCTCAAACGTGGGCGCGGATCTCCTCCAGAGACAGGCATCGCTGGGCTTCCGCAAAGCAGATGCCGAGCAGGGAGCCAAGAACGAGTATGGTGCCATGAAGGATAAGGTGATGGATGAGCTGAAGCGCCGCTTCCGCCCAGAGTTCCTGAACCGCATGGATAACATTATTGTCTTCCGCTCGCTCACGAAGGATGAGACCAGCGAGATCGTCGATATTATGATGCACAACTTCAAGGCGCTCCTCGACGAGCGAGAGTTGGCCATCAACCTGACGGACGAGGCCAAGCAGGTTCTGGTCGAGAAGGGCTATGATCCCAACTACGGGGCTCGCCCGCTTCGCCGTTTGATCCAGCAGCTCATTGTAGACCCCATCTCGGAGGGACTGCTGGCCCACGAATTCTCGGCCGGAGACCTGATCCATGTGGATGCCAACGAGGAACGAAGTGATTTTCTCTTCCGCTCCGAACCAGGGGCTGCCTTCCAGGCCAACGCCCTGGAAAAAGCCGAGGAGTTGGCACTGACGGACGATGAGGATCTCGAGGAGATCGAGGAACTCTTCCTTAGCGATGGGGAAGAGGACGACGAGTAGACTTTTAGTGACAGTCAAGAGGCGCGGTGAACCCCGCGCCTCTTTTTATTTCCTGGCTCTTCAGACGCCGCCCCATGCTATACTTCGACCATCTCGTAAAAGATCAAAGAGCGGAGACATAGATGGCAAAAGTTCGCACGGTATACCTCTGCCGCGAGTGCGGTGCCGAGCACGCGAAGTGGGTGGGACGATGTCGGGACTGTGGGGAGTGGAATACCCTTGAAGAAACCGTGCAGGAGCCGCGCGCCTCGGGTTCTTTTGGTTTTGGGCGGCAGGCGCGGGCCGGAACCCTGGTTGCCAGCAACAATCTCCCCCTCAAAATCGGTGATATCGAAGCCAATGCCTATGAACGCATCCCTCTACCGATGGAGGAGTTCACGCGCGTGCTGGGGGGTGGCGTGGTACCCGGCTCGCTGGTGCTGGTGGGCGGAGATCCGGGGATCGGCAAAAGTACCCTTCTTTCCCAAGTAAGTGGAATGTTGGCTGAGGCGCTTGGGCCCGTGCTCTACCTCTCCGGGGAGGAGAGCGTCTATCAGGTCAAAATGCGAGCTGAGCGACTGGGGATGGCAGACAAGGACCTTTACCTGCTCAGCGAGACCAACCTGGATATTGCCATCGAGCATATCAACACACTCCGCCCCAAGGCCGTGATCATCGACTCGATTCAGACAGTCTATCTTCAGGATCTTTCCTCCAGTGCGGGAAGTATCTCGCAGGTGCGCGAGTGTGCGGCGCGGCTGATGCAGCTAGCCAAAGGTGAAAACCTGCCTATCTTTCTGGTCGGCCATGTAACCAAGGAGGGTGCCATCGCGGGGCCGCGTGTGCTGGAGCACATCGTAGACACGGTGCTCTACCTGGAGGGAGATCGCTTCAACACCTTCCGCCTGCTCCGCGCTCAGAAGAATCGCTTTGGCTCGACCAATGAGGTAGGCGTCTTCGAGATGGTAGAGGGGGGTATGGTGGAAGTTCCCAACCCTAGCGAGGCCTTTCTCGCGGATTACCAGGCGGGCGCAACGGGCTCTGCCGTGGCGGTGACGATGGAAGGCACGCGACCTATCCTCGTCGAGATGCAGTCCCTTGTCACTCAGAGCGCCTTCAGCCAACCCCGACGGACAGCCAATGGGGTGGATATGAACCGCTTGCACCTGCTCCTCGCTGTGCTGGGCAAGCGGGTGGGTCTACAACTCTTCAATCAGGATGTCTTTGTGAATGTGGTGGGTGGCCTGCGCATCAGCGAGCCTGCCGCTGACCTTGCCATTGCCGCTGCCATTACGTCCAGCTATCGAGAAAAATCCATTCCGCGTGATCTTGCGCTCGTTGGTGAGATAGGACTTGGAGGAGAGCTACGCCCGGTTTCTCAACTAGATAAACGCCTGAACGAGGCTGCCAAGCTAGGTTTCACTCGATGTGTTGTACCCAAGAGCGGGCGACGTCCGCTCCAGGCCGAGGGCATTGAGGTGATTGCTGTGCGCAGCCTGGTGGAGGCATTGCATCTGACGCTGAAGGAAAGTTAGCCGCAACCATTTCCTTGAAAGTACGTCTAAATAGCATAGAAGCTAGGGTGATTGTTCTCATACAACTTGATGTCACCCTAGCTTTTCTATTTCTGCTATCCCCCTAACGTAAAAAGGGTTCGTCAGAGAGGTGCTTGTATGCTATCATGTCAAGCAGTCTCAGGTGAATGCTTTGTTATACGGTACCTCGGAGAATCTGCATGAGTTTCGAGTTCTTTCTACGCCTGCTCGGTATGGTTGCCCTGGCTGCCGCAGGGTGGAGACTGGGTGAGAATTTGGCAGGCGGGAACATCAATGACTCCGAAGTCATGCGTGGTATTCTCTCGCTTTCCCTCGCGGGTGCTGCTCTGGGTCTCCTTCTCACTCCCTACCTCACCACCCGCCCCCTGGAATGGATTCGTCGGCGCGTGCGGCAACTACCTGCCAATATTATCCTCGGTGCAACGGCCGGTCTGGTATTGGGTCTCATCGTTGCTGCCCTACTAACCCCGCCCCTCTCTCGTCTCCCTGGAATTTTGGGTCAAGTGCTCCCCTTTGCTGGTGCGCTCTTCTTTGGGTATGCGGGAGTCCAGATCATGGTACTCCGCGAGCGGGATCTGCTCAGTCTGCTACAGGCGCGCCTGAGCCACGCGCGCGGCCAGGCGCGGCGCTATGTGTTGCTGGATACGAGTGTCATCATCGATGGGCGCATTGCGGATATTGCTCAGACCGGGTTCGTCGAAGGGACCATGCTCGTCCCCCGCTTCGTGCTGGGCGAATTGCAACACATTGCAGGCTCCAAGGATCCGCTCCGTCGCAACCGTGGCAAGCGTGGTCTTGATATCCTCAACCAGCTTCAGAAAGACAGCACTACCCCACTGGAAATCAGCGATGTGGATGTTCCTGAGATTCAGGAAGTCGATGCCAAACTGGTCGCGATTGCGCGCGATATGCAGGCCAGCGTGCTAACCACGGATTACAACCTCAACAAGGTGGCAGAATTGCAGGGCGTGAAGGTTCTGAACATCAATGAATTGGCAAATGCGGTCAAAACCCTTCTGCTCCCAGGCGAGGATTTTGAGGTCGAGATCATCCAGGAGGGCCGCGAGGCGGGTCAAGGCGTAGGATACCTGGAGGATGGGACGATGGTGGTGGTGGAAAGCGGGCAAAAGCTTATGGGCCAGAAATGTAGGGTGGAGGTCACGCGCATCCTGCAAACCGTCGCTGGCCGAATGATTTTTGCCCAGGTGAGCCGCCCCGCCAATGGCCGTCAGCCATAGCCATCATCAACTAGGAGACTTTGTGACCATTCAGATCTATAACACGCTTTCCCGTCAGAAAGAACCTTTTGAAACGTACGAGCCGGGCAAAGTAAGTATGTATGTTTGCGGTCCCACTGTGTACGACAGTGCTCACATCGGCCACGCGATGAGCTATCTTGTCTTCGATATGATCCGCCGCTATCTGGAATATCGAGGCTACACGGTCAACCATGTTCAAAACTTTACGGATGTGGATGACAAGATCATCAATCGCGCCAAGGATACGGGTGAGCCGTGGGATACCATTACGACTCGGTACATCAATGAGTTTATCGCCGATATGGAGTCGCTAAACGTCCAGCGCGCGCACACGTACCCCTGCGCCAGTCGTGAGATTCCCGCCATTATCGAGATGATTCAGGGGCTGATCGAGAAGGGCTATGCCTATGAGTCACAGGGCGATGTCTATTTTCGCGTCCAGCGCGACGAAGATTATGGCAAGTTAGCCCATCGCAAGCTGGAAGAGCAACAGGCAGGCACCCGTGTCTCCGACGCCGAGCGGGATCGCAAGGAGCACCCCCTGGATTTTGCGCTCTGGAAGGCGGATAAAGGCGAGGATCCGCACTGGGATAGCCCCTGGGGTGTGGGTCGCCCTGGCTGGCACATCGAGTGCTCGGCGATGAGCCTGCGCTACCTGGGCGAAAAGATCGACATTCATGGCGGCGGGGCAGATCTGATTTTCCCGCACCATGAGAACGAAATTGCCCAGACGGAGAGCTATACGGGGCAGGTTCCTTTCTCGCGATACTGGCTCCACAACGGTCTGCTTCAGGTCAGCGGCGAGAAGATGTCCAAGAGCCTGAAGAACTTCTTTACCATCCGCCAGTTTCTCACACATCACTCGGCGGACGCACTACGACTCTTTGTTCTTTCTAGCCAGTACCGTCGCCCCGTGACGTACACAGAGGAGAGCTTTGCCGCCGCTGAGCGTGCCCTGGAGCGCTTCCATGCCGCCCTCGCCCCCGCGCGCGCCGCCGCCCAGGATGATGATCCTGCCCTCGCGCAGTTTGCTCAGGAAACGGCTGAGAAATTTCATGGCGCGATGGGCGACGATTTCAACAGTGCCCTCGCGCTAGGCGCTCTCTTTGAGCTGGCTCGCGCCCTCAACAATGCTCGTGATCAGGGCAAGGGAGGTACGGCCTTTACGGAAGCTCAGAAAACCCTCCATAACTTGCTCCTGCTCCTGGGTTTCAGCCTGGAAGATGACAGCCGCAAACCCAAGGGCGGCACGGACTCTGCCCCCTTCATTGAGTTGCTCATCCAGGTACGCAATAATCTGCGCACGGCGAAGCAGTGGGCGCTCTCCGATGAGATTCGCGACGGTTTAAGCCAGTTGGACATCGTTCTGGAAGATACGCCAGAGGGCACGATCTGGAAATATCAATAATATGGCTACTGACCGCATCTATGGCCGCCATCCCGTACTGGAGGCACTGAAAGCCAACGCGCGCATTCGCCGGATTCTTCTTGTGCAGGGACAGCAAGAGGGCGGCATCATTGCCGAGATAATCAAGCTGGCAGCGGAACGCAGCGTACCCATCGAAAGACTCCAGCGCGCTGCCCTGGATCGCATGGTCGAGGCCGAGGCCAATCACCAGGGTGTCGCCGCTGAGTTGCCTCCCTATCGCTACCATAGCGTCGAATCCATCCTTGCCCGCGCCAAGGAGAAAGGCGAACTCCCCTTTCTCCTCGTGCTGGATGGCATCCAGGATGTTCACAACTTCGGGGCCCTGCTCCGCACCGCCGAGGCAGCGGGGGTTCATGGTGTCCTCATCCCGGAGCGGCGCGCGGTGGAGGTGACGCCCACGGTCTACAAGAGCAGCGCCGGGGCCGTCCACTACATCCCCATCGCCCAGGTAACGAACTTGACCGTGACGATCAAGCAGCTTCAGCAACAGAATATCTGGTTCGCCGGGCTAGACATGGATGGAACCCAGCTCCACCATAAGGCCAACCTGGGCGGGGCGCTGGGTATCGTTGTCGGGGCCGAGGGCAAAGGGCTCAGCCGCCTCGTCGCCGAAAGCTGCGACTTTCTCATCCGGCTCCCCATGCACGGCCAGATTCACTCCCTCAACGCC
>JACCSL010000437.1 GCA_013812995.1 Ardenticatenales bacterium
TGGTAAGGCATGGGTCTGCAAAACCCTGATCGTGGGTTCGAATCCCACCGTCGCCTTAAAACCGGATGCAAAAGCATCCGGTTTTTTGTTTGCCCTAAATTCCGTTAGAAATTGCCTCTTGACAACGAGTATCTTTATCGTATAATTACGATATAACTGAGCGAAAGGAGATTGCCATGCGAGCCGTGACCCTGAATACGGATGAAGCCCGCCTCATACAAATATTCAAGGCGCTGAGCAACCCCATCCGCTACAGGATGGTCCGGTACATGGTGGATCACCCCCAATGCATCACGGGAGATCTGGTCGAGTTTGCGGAGTTGGCGCAGTCAACGGTGAGCCAGCATCTCAAGGTGCTGCGGGAGGCGGGGCTCGTCTGCGGGGACATCGACGGCCCGGCTACTAGCTACTGCCTGAACCTGGAAACCCTCACCTGGTTCCGTAACCAGGTCCAAGATGTTGCCGAGCAATTGGCGAACGAAGGGTGCTGTTAGTTTTTTTTCGCTCGAATCATCGTAAAAATACGATATCGTCATTCGCATCACACCACCGAGGTATTTTGGCATGAGCGAACTATTGTGGATTTTCGATTTTGTGGCCCGCGCGGTCTGGTCGGTCTGGCCCGCCTTTCTGATAAGCATCCTGCTGGGGGTGCTGGCGCAGGGGATGCAGCCTGGGGCGGCGATTGCCTTCTTGATCGCGGGGCCTGTCACCACTATTCCGGCAATGACTGCGGTCTGGGGCATTGCCTCCCGCCGCGTTTTTGCCCTCTACCTGGCCGTCGGGCTGGGGGGGGCCATGCTGGCAGGGTTTATCACGACCCTGCTCATCAACTAAGACGTTCCATCCATCACCATTCATCAGGAGGCATCGTATGACAACGGAGAATCAGACCATCACTGAGGCAGTACGCGAACGGTACGGAAGCATTGCGGCCCAGGTGCTCACGGAGCAGACGAACAGCGGTTGCTGCGACAGCGGCTGCTGCGGGGGAAGCAGTGAGAAAGACACCATCTCGCAGGGGCTCTACGCGGTGAGCGAGTTGGAAGGGGTACCGCTCAAGGCGGCGCTTGCCTCTCTGGGTTGTGGCAATCCCACGGCGCTCGCCGAGCTTCGCGAGGGGGAAGTCGTGCTCGATTTGGGGAGCGGCGGCGGGATTGATGTCCTGCTCTCCGCGCGGCGCGTGGGTTCCACAGGCTTCGCCTACGGGCTCGATATGACGGACGAGATGCTGGAACTGGCCCGCCGCAATGCCGCCGAGGCCGGTGTCGAGAACGTAGCGTTCCTGAAGGGAGACATCGCGGCCATCCCGCTGCCGGATTCCAGTGTTGACATCATCATATCGAACTGTGTGATCAATCTGGCCGCGGACAAGGCTCCCGTGCTGCGCGAGGCGTTCCGCGTGCTGAAGCCGGGCGGGCGCTTCGCCGTCTCGGACATCGTTATCGAGGGCGGGCTACCGGAGGGACTGGTGGACAGCGCGACGCTTCGCCGCGATCTCTCCTCCTGGGCGGGCTGCATCGCCGGGGCGCTCACAGACGTGGAGTACCGCGCGGGGCTGGCTGAGGCGGGGTTCGTGGATATTGAGCTGGAAGTAACGCGGCGATACAGCATGGCCGATCTGCCTCAGCCGCTACCTACCTGGGTGTCGGCGTTGGGGGATGAGCTGGTCGAGCAGGTGGTGGGGCGCTTTACCAGCACCTTCGTGCGGGCCACCAAACCTTAAAAAATCCGCCACAACGACAGAGGGGGAGGCAAAACCTCTCCCTCTTTGGTTTTGTCAGAATCTGCGCATAACAAAGTGCATAGTTCTTCGTTGCATATAGTGCTGAGGTGCCAGAACGAACCGGGCTGTTGCCAACACCACTCGCTGGCACACATTTTGCTTCAAACAACCAGTTTGTATTCCAGGAGGATAAAGATGACCACCGCTTACAGAAAGTACACAGCTAGCCGCGATTCTTTGAAAGAGGCTGAGCTTGGCGTATTCGCCGTTGTTTTCGCATTTATCGTTGTTATGACATTGGGTGTGCTGGACGAGATCATGAGTCCCTCCTAAAGGGTTGAGATACAAACGGTTCCCTGGGGTCACCCCCCAAACGGTGGCTTGAGGGGACCGTTTGTTTTCGGAGGGCGTAACAAAATAGGACGTTTCTCGTTCCACATCCAATGGCTCTTGCGGAATACTGTTATACTCCCGTGCACTACAGGAATTTTTTGATGGCTGCACAGAGCACATGATCAACGGTTATTTGGAATCAGATGGTCGGGTCACCCCTTTACCCAACGAGGAGGAGGTACTCCTGCGGCGTGCGACCTCGGGGGAAGGGGAGGCATTTGGGCAACTTTATCTGAGCCATCTGGATTCCATCTATCGATACATCTACTTCCGTGTGGGCGAACAGGCGGATGCCGAGGATTTGACAGAGCAGGTATTCTTGAAGGCATGGGAGGCCCTCCCTGGCTATACGTCCAGAGGCCACCCTTTTTCCAGCTGGCTCTACCGTATTGCCAACAACATTGTCATTGATTTCTGGCGTCGCAAGAAAACGGTGCGGCTGTCCGAGTTGGATGAGGTAAACACGCTCCTTGATACCCACCTTACACCTATTGAACAACTTCTCAAGACGGAGACCCTTGCCTCTCTGGCGGATTCCATCAGGAGGCTCCCAGACGAGCAACAGCAGGTGATCATCTTGCGCTTTATTGAGGGACTCAGCCACACGGAGGTGGCCCATATCATGGGCAAAAATGAGGGAGCCTGCCGGGCGCTACAGTATCGAGCGCTCGCGGCTCTATCCCGGTTGATGGTACACGAGGGATGGAAATGACTTCGATAGAAGATGCCCTGGCGGATTGTCTGAGCGCCATCGAGGGGGGACAAAGTGTTGAGGAGGTGGTGGCGCGCTACCCTGCCCATCAGGAGGAGTTGGCACCACTCATTCACGTCGCCCTGCAACTGCGGAGCGCCCGCGCCTTAACGCCTCCTTCCGGCTACCGGCGCGCGGCTCCCAAACGGCTCCAGCAGCTGGTGGCCGCCCACCCGCACCCCGTCCGACCATCTCTGGTGACGTGGCTAATTTCTCTTCTCCACATCTGGCAGAGCTTATTTTATACGCGCGGCCTTGTTGTTCCCTTGCTCCTGATGGGACTGATCTTCCTGGGAGGAGCCAATACTCTTATTGCTTCGGCCCACGCCCTTCCCACGGAAACTCTCTATCCCGTCAAGAGCGCGATAGAGGCCATGCGGATTGCGGTCTCGCAGGATGATACGACCATGGTTCGCCTCCATCTGGCCTTTGCCAATGAGCGGCTGGAAGAAATCACCCGACTGATTGAACAGAACGAAACAACAGTGATCGAAGCCACGCTGGATCGCTACACGGCCCAGGTGGAAGCCGCGCAAAGCGTTGTGGAGCAGGTCGGACGGCCGCGCGAGGAGGAAGTAGAGTTGGCCGCTCTGGTGACGCATGAACTGGCTTCCCATGAACCGCGTCTAGTAGCCTTTGGTGGGCAACTTCCTCAGGAGGCTCGTCCTGCGCTGGCGCGTGCGGTTCGTAGTTGGCATCAGGGCCAGGTAGAAGCCAAGGAGATCCTCAGTCGTGAGGAATGGCTAGAAGAGTCGGTCGAAGCGACAGAGAATCTGTCTCCTCTGACGGCCATCGCTCCCACCCTGGCACCGATTGAAGAGGCGCTCCCCCCCTGGGCCTTCCGCCCTGGCGGCGGCTTGTCGGGGGGTGGCTCCGCGCGGACTCCCTCACCAACACAGGTGCCTGCGGTCGTCACTAGCACGTCTGTGCCTGCGATGACGACCCATTTGCCCACAGAGCCCGCGCTTCCCCTATCGCCTGTTCCATCCCATACGCCTCCAGCAGAACCGCCCGCATCGCCGGTGTCATCGCCCCCATCGCCCCCAGACTATCTTCCCACAGAAGAGAGCACGGTAACCCCAACGGCTTTCGCGACGCCTGTTCCTACGCCATCGTCAACACCAACGGCGGTGCCCACGCGCCGTCCCTTCCCTAGCCCCAGGGCAAGCGCTACCCTTTATCCGTTCCCAACCTGGACGTCCACCGCGATACCCGAGAGTTCGGAGACCCCGACACCGACGGAAACGCCGACCGCCACGTTGGAACCAACGCCGACGGAAACGCCGACGGAGACACCGACGGAAACAGCAACCGCGACACCGACGGAGACACCGACGGAAACAGCAACCGCGACACCGACGGAGAC
>JACCSL010000445.1 GCA_013812995.1 Ardenticatenales bacterium
CTCTCCGTCCATCTGCTGCTTGCCGGCCGGAATTTGCAGGTGCAGCGTGCCGTAGTTTCCGTCGGGGTACTCCGGGTCGTCAATCGGCTCGGGCACCACAATCTCAATGCCCCCCATCTCGTCTACCAGCGTGCGAAATCCGTTGAAATCCACCTCAACGATGTGATGCACAGGCAGACCGCTGAGCTGTTCCACGGTGGCCCTCGTCAGCGTCGTGGCCTGGTCATCGAGCGAGCCGAGAAAGTAGGCGGTGTTGATCTTCCCCTCGCCATAGCCAGGGATGGGCACCCACAGATCGCGCGGGATAGAGATCAGGGTCGCGCGCTGCTCGGCGCGGTTCAGCAGGAGCAGCATGATGAGATCGGTGCGGGGCGGGCCATCCTCCTCGTCGCGCCCATCGGTGCCAAGCAGCAAGATGTTAATCTGATCGGTACCTTCCAGATCGCTCGCAGGCATGGACGGGTCCAGAAGAGGGTCCAGGGCGACAGGGTAGGTGGGGGCAGCACTCGGCCCCTCACCGCGTGGCGCGCTGAGAGAGCGCCATGTAGAGAGCGTCAGAAATAAAAATAGCAGCAGTAAAACAACCGGCAGCTGCCAGGGCATGGTACGGCTTAGGCGGCGGCGCTCCGAACGGGCGAGATGGTCGTCCACCAGTAGACTCCAGAGTGGGAAGGAAGAACGAGGACGATGATTATTTCCGAGATTGAGGAAGCTGACAAGCAGAGAGTACGCCTATCTCTCTTTATTTGATTCGTATAGCCATCTCTGTACGTTTTGCTGAAGCGAATAAGAATCGTAGAGAAGGACCTGCTGTCCATCCGCTGTCACCCCATTCCAGAGCAATGGGGGAGCAAGGACATGGCTCTGAATTCGCTGCGGCTTCAGGGTTTGCGCAAAGTGCGCCAGAAAAAAGAGATCAGCCAAAGAGAGCGTACTATCCACCTGCGAGGAGCCCTCTGTAAGATAACCCGGCAAAGAGGGAAGTTGCTGCGGGCTAAGAAGATGTTGGCGAATCGCCTCCAGCACTGCCTGCTGCCGCGCGGCCCGTTCTAGGTCATTGCTTCCATACCGGGTACGTACATACCGTAGCATCTGAGCACCATCCATCTGCTGCGGCCCGGCAGGAATATAGAGACGATAGCTTCCATAGCTATCATCGGGGTAAGCAGGATCATCAATCGCCTCAGGAACATCGACCTCAACTCCACCCATCGAGTCAATGATTTGCCGAAACCCATCGAAATCGATCACCACCGTATAACCAATCGGAATTCCAAGTACCTGGCTTACCGTCTGCCGTGCCACCTCCGCGCCCCGATACCACGCCTGCCCCATAAAATAGGCCGTATTGATCCGTCCCTCACCATAACCAGGAATTGCCACCCACAGATCACGCGGGATAGAAATCAGAGTAGCACTGGAACTCTCCAGATCCAGAAACAGAACCATCATGGTATCAGTGCGGCTAGCAACGCCTTCCTCGGGGCGGGCATCCGTACCAAGCAATAGAATAGAAACAAAGGAATGAGCTGCCAGCTTACTCCGCTCGGCCTGTAACTCCATTACTGGCGAGGTTGGTATCGGGGAGAGCAAGGGTACTGCCGCCGATGAGATCGGTGCGTAGAGCCGCATTGGACCGGTCGGGCGCATCGTGGCTAACGGCGGAACCGCAGAGGGATAAGGCCGAAATGCCGAGGGAGCTGTCGCTAGCGGCGTAAAATCCGGTGGGACAAGAGGAGAGCTTACCGCCGGAGCCCTGACAGTCCGTACCAGAGTCGGCTCGTACAGCAGCGACCCGGCCAGAATCAGCGTCAAAGCCAGCGCCATGCCACCCATCGCCGTAGCCCAGAGCAGTTCCAACGGACCGCGCGCAAACTGGTAGAAGAGAGCGCAGAGAACGCGCCACCAACCCTGCATTACCCGCCCATTTCCGTTGCTGGCTCGTGCGCGCCCATGATGTTATACCCACCATCCACGTAGAGCACCTCACCCGTGATGGAGGTTGACCAATCACCAAGCAGGAAGCGTGCTGCGTTCC
>JACCSL010000458.1 GCA_013812995.1 Ardenticatenales bacterium
CCCTTCCCCCATGCGCCTCCCCTCTTCCCGTCTTCTCCTCCTTCCTCTCCTGCTCTTGCTGTTGATCCTTCTCTTTCTGCCAATCCTTGCGCCCCCCCTCCGCGACCTCATGGGCGAGGAAGCACGCGCCGCTCAGATACGGGGCCTGGGCCACCTGCTCTCCGGCCGACTGCGCCCCTACCCCGCCGCCGACGCTCTGCGCCCGGTTCGTCACGCGGGGCTCTATCCCTTCGGCATCAATACCTTTCTCCAGACGGAAAGCGAGCCGGACAAAGTCGAGCGCTCCCTCGACATGATCGCGGCGGGCGGCTTTCGCTGGATACGCCAGGAGTTTACCTGGGAAGACCTGGAAATTCACCACGACAACTGGTTCGTCGACCTGCGGAACAACGAAATCCGTAATGCCTGGACCAAGTATGATCGCATCGTAGAACTGGCCGAGGAACGCAACATCGAGCTGATCGTCCGCCTCTCCAATCCCCCGGAGTGGAGCCGCGCGGCGGGCGATGCTCAGGGCTCCAAGGCTCCGCCCGACTCGTTGGAGCAGTACGGGGATTATGTAGAGGCTATCGTCTCCCGCTACCGGGGGCGGGTTCGCTATTACCAGCTCTGGAACGAACCCAACTGCTGCGAGGAGTGGGGGCAGCGCCCCGTCAGCCCGGAACAGTATGTGGAACTACTCAAGGTGGCCTACACCCGCGCCAAGGCAGCGGACCCGGACGTGGTTATCCTCACAGCCCCGCTCGCCCCAACGATTGAACTGGACTACTACCCCAGCGGGTTCAATGACTTTCTCTTCCTCCAGCGCATGTATGATGCGGGCGCGCGGGACTACTTCGATATTCTCGCAGTTCAAGACTATGGGCTCTTCAGCGGTCCCCGCGACCGCCGCATGAGGCCGCGTGTCATCAACTACTCCCGCCCACTCTATCTGCGGGACATCATGATCCGCAACGGCGACGCAGAGAAGGCGATCTGGGCCAGCGAGATTGGTTGGAACTCGACGCCGCCGGGTAGCGGCATTATCCCCAGCTTCGGCGTCACGACGGAGGAGATGCGTGGCCCCTACCTGGTGGAGGCCCTGGAGCGGCATCAGCGCGAGTGGCCCTGGATGGGTGTCACCACGGTCTGGTTCTTCAAGCAGGCCAACGAGGAAGAGAAAAACCAGGCGCAGTACTACTTCAAGCTGGTCAATCCCGACTTCACCCCCCAGCCCGCCTGGGAGAGCTTAACCAGCTACATTACCACCCTTCAGCCCACGCTCTACCGGGGCTATCACCAGGAAGATCACTGGGTACTACGCGAGGGGCTTTCCAATGAGGAGGCGTGGCAGGTTACCCCGCACGAGAGTGCTGTTCTGAGCCAGTTTGCCATTGGTCAGGTCGGGGAAACCCTTCGCTTCGGCGTGGAGGGTCAGCGTCTGACGCTGGTGCTCCAGCCTGGCCGCGTTGGAACGCTCCTGGTGCGAGTTGGGGGCGCTTCTCATCGTTTCCAGTTGAATGGCGAAAACGCGCTTGACACGTCGGGCAAGCCGCTGGATACTCGCGACCACCTCAACACAGGCGTGACGCAAACAGTCTTCCATCTCTCCCTCGGACCACTCCCACCGGGCCGAACCGAGATTGAACTCGTGGTTGAACAGGGAGAGGTAGCGCTGGATGGGGTGATTGTCGAATGAGGCAGCGCCGTGGGTTCTTCTCAAGTTATCACCTGGCGCTGGGGCTCCTGCTACTCATTGCCCTCTTTCTGCGCCTGTATCGGATTGATGGCCAATCCCTTTGGTCCGACGAGGGAAACAGCGTGGCAATGGCCCCCCGTCCCATCATGGACATTCTACAGCGCACTGCACGCGATATTCATCCCCCGCTCTACTACATGGTGTTGCATGGCTGGGTAGCCTTGGTGGGGCGCAGCGAGGCAGCCGTGCGCGCGCTGAGTGCGCTCCTGGGTGTCGCCACCGTGGCGCTCACCGCCGCGCTCGGCTATCATCTTGGTGGGCGACGCGTGGCGCTCTTTGCGGCACTCCCCGCCGCACTCGCTCCCTTCGCCATCTACTACTCCCAAGAAGCCCGCATGTATATGCTCGTCACTTTCCTGGCTGCCGCCAGCTGGCTCGCCTTTAAACAGGGGCTGAAAGGAAAGCCCTTAGTAGTCTACTTTCTCCTCACGCTCGCCATGCTGTACACGCACTACTATGCGCTCTCCGTTCTGGTCGCGCAGAGCCTAGCGTGGCTCTGGGAAACGGTTCAAACACGCCGCTGGGAGCGCCGCTGGGAGCGCCGCTGGGGGCTGCGCTGGGTCGCTGTCCAGCTGGCGCTCGTGGCCGCCTATCTTCCCTGGCTCTGGTATGCGCGGGAAAGTATCCTCAACTGGCCCTCGATTTCTTCGGAGATTGCCCTGCCCTTCATCGCCGGCGAGATGGCCCGCGTCTTTACCGTGGGGCTGGCAATGGACACGCTGCCCTGGTGGGTCGCCCTTGGTGCTACGCTGCTATGCGCGGCGGGCGTCTTTGGAGCGGTGCGACAACGAGCTCTACTTCCGCTCTTTTATGTGCTGGTTCCGCCCCTGCTCATGCTTATTCTCTCTCTGGATCGACCGTTCTGGAACCCCAAGTTCCTGCTCCTCGCACTCCCAGGGTATCATTTGCTGCTGGGATTGGGGGCGGCTACCCTGCTGCGCCAGACGGAGCGCATGGAGCCCCGCCTGCTCCCGCCACTTGCCTTGGGAATGGCCCTCTTCCTGCTGCTCGCCGTCAAGCAGCCGCTCCAGAACGGGTACTGGAACCCTCGTTACTGGCGGGATGATTATCGCGCCATCGTTCGCACCATTCAGGCGCAGGCCGGGCCGGGGGATGCCATTCTGTTGGACGGCGCGGGACAGATGGAAATCTTCGATTATTATTACCAGGGTACTCTGCCGCGCTATGCCCTGCCCGCCACCCGCCCGCTGGACGAGACCGCAACCCTCCGTCAGTTGGAGGAGATGGCGGTCAGCCATGACCGGCTCTTTGCCCTCTGGTGGGCGGAGGAGGAAGGCGACCCGACACGCCTCATCCCGCGC
>JACCSL010000474.1 GCA_013812995.1 Ardenticatenales bacterium
GAACCGTGGCCTTGATGGTGCCGTGCGGGATGCCCAGCATTTCCTGAGCGTGGACAAACACATCGTTCCAGAGGCGCGCCTCCAGGTGGCTTTCCAGTTTGGGAAGGTAGAAGTAGGGACCGCTGCCCTTTTCGATCAGGGCGCGCGCGTTGTGAAAGAAGTAGAGGCCGAAGTCGAAGAGGGAGCCGGAGATGGGCTTGCCGTCCAGAAGGACATGCTTTTCCTCCATGTGCCAGCCGCGTGGCCGAACCATGAGGGTCGCGACGCGCTCGCCGGGTGCATAGACCTTGCCCTGCTCATTGATGAAGCGGATGGTGCCGCGCACGGCATCGCGCAGGTTGATCTGACCCTGAATGGCGTTTTCCCAGGTGGGTGCGTTGGAATCCTCAAGGTCCGCCATGAAGACATTCGCCCCCGAGTTCAGGGCGTTGATGATCATCTTGCGATCCACCGGCCCGGTGATCTCGACGCGACGGTTCTGTAGATCGGGCGGCGTGGGGGCAATGCGCCACGCGCTCTCGCGAATTTCCTGGGTCTGCGGAAGGAAGGTGGGCAGCTTGCCCGCATCTAACTCTGCCTGGCGTGCCAAGCGCCGGATGAGCAGTGCCTCTCGCCGCTCCTCAAAGGTACGGGCCAGGCTCACCACGAAGCTCAGGGCCTCGGGGGTCAAGATGCTCTCGAAGTCCGGGAACATGTTCCCCACGATCTGGATGGATGGGTGTGTCATGGTGGGTGTGGAAAGGGTAGAATTGTGAATCACAGCAATGCCTTTCGACTGGAAAAACGTGGTACTGTAGCGCCATTTGTTATGCTTTTCACTATACCAGGTAGGAAGGGATTGCAAAACACGCAAAAGAGCAGTTAGTAGGGCTGGGCATCAGGGGGAGGGGCCTACCCGTGTGGGTGGGAAGCGGGGGTGAGGTAGGTGGGAAAAATTAGCGGGAGAAACGGTTGAGGGATAGAGGACTAGCCCAAAAGCCCAAGGTCATACAGCATCTTCAGAATGGCGATAGCAAGCAGCGGTACCTCGAAAAGCAAGACCTTCCAAATGGGACGGCGCTCGAAATGGGCGCTACGAGCATTGATGACGTTGCTCAAAACGATGGCGGCAATGATTATCAACCCAGCCGGAACCACAAGGACCGGATTCTCAGAAGCAACCAGCACGACGAAGCTCCCCCCGCCCAGGAGCAGAGCGGCAAAGGGCATCATCTGGTAGAGGCGCTGCCGCTGGGGCGTCACCTGCACCTCCTGAATGTCGCCCCACTCTCCCAGGTAGGCTCTGACTTCTTTATATTCTTCCAACGTGTGGGGGATAGGTAGAAAACGCAGGGAATCAGCGGTTTTTATGACAAGTCCGCTACCTGCCCCCTCCTGAATGAGGGTAACTTCGTGGCGCTGAATCTCGAGATCGGGGAGGTTGGGCTGTTTGCGAATAATAGAGTCGGGACCAAGCCATATCTGAAACTCTCGCATGACGGCAACCTGCTGTTTCACCGCTCGATAAGAGGCGAAAACCACAAAACCTCCTACGAGGAGGAAGGGAAATAGGTGGGTGAAGAGCGAGGAAGCAGGGTCCGGTTTTGGAAGAGGGAGAAAATAGACAAGGGGGATCAAGATCATGCCCAGGAAGACGAAAAGTCGTGTGAGTTGTCGCCGAACCAAAGCGATACCTTCCTCACTCAAGTGATAAACATCTGTCATCATTGCACCTCTGTCAAGACAGTTTTGGGGAGGGTCTCCCCTCCCCCATGCCTATAGAACTTCCAGTAGCGCCTCGACATACTCGCGGGTGTTGGATTCGCCACCCAGGTCGCGGGTGGTACGGGTACCCTCCGCCACCACGCGGCGCACCGCCTGCTCCATGCGCTCCGCCGCTGCCACCTCGCCCAGGTGATGCAGCATCAGCGCGCCGCTGAGGATCAGGGCGCTGGGGTTGGCGACGCCCTTCCCTGCGATATCCGGCGCGGAGCCGTGAACAGCCTCGAAGACCGAGTAGCTCTCGCCGATGTTGGCGCTGGGAGCCATACCAAGACCGCCGACGAGCCCGCTGGTCAGGTCCGAGATGATGTCACCGAAGAGATTTTCCATGACAAGCACATCGAATGCCTGGGGGTCCATGACGAGCTTCATCGCGGTAGCGTCCACAATGGATTCTTCAAATTGAATGTCGGGATAGTTGCGAGCGATACGACGCGCCACCTCCAGATAGAGTCCATCGCTCAGCTTGAGGATGTTGGCTTTGTGAACAGCGGTCACCTTGCGGCGCTTGTACTTGAGCGCTGTCTCGAACGCAAAACGGACGATTCGCTCCGACGCCTTCTCCGTGATGACGCGCAGACTCTCGACGACCCCAGGCACCACGATGTGTTCCAGACCGCTGTACAACCCCTCTGTGTTCTCGCGAACGACGATCAAATCCACATCATCATAGCGCGAGGAGACGCCTGGGATTGTCTTGGCAGGACGGTAGTTCGCAAACAGATCAAGCGATTGGCGTAGCTGGACATTGACCGAGCGAAAGCCTGTGCCCACCGGAGTCGTGATCGGCCCCTTCAGTGCCACCTTGTTCTTTTTGATCGAGTCGAGGGTCGTCTGGGGCAGCGGGGTTCCATAGCGGTTCATCACATCCCCGCCGGCCTCCTGAATCTCCCACTCAATCTCCACGCCCGTGGCATCAATCACGCGGCGGGTCGCCTCGGTGACCTCTGGCCCAATCCCATCACCCGGAATCAATGTTACTGTATAAGCCACAACTTTCTCCTTCTGTGCAGTGGACAAGCATGATGGCTCATTATATCGCTTCCAGGGTTCGCTGCTACTTACAACCGCAGATTCACCATCAATTAACACTTGCTCGCTCTTTTCTTTTTCGTTAGACTTGCCCTTCCTGCCCTTGCAGGGTCTAATTCCCGATGATGCACCTTTAGGAGCAAAAATGAAGAAATCAAACCTATGGCTGTTATTGCTATTGCTGGTCGGGACCCTACTGCTGGTGGCCTGTGGCGGTACTCAAACAGGGGGCGGCACGGCAACGCCAGAGAGCGCCGCCACTATGGCGACCGATTCTGAAACCGAGAGTTCCCCGGAAGCGCAGCCCTCGGGCGAAAAACCCCTGCTGCGCGTGGTAACCCATGATTCCTTTGCCATCAGTGCCGAGGTGCTGGACGCTTTTCAGAAAGAACATAATGTGACGGTCGAGTTTGTACCCCTTGGCGACACAGGCTCGATGGTCAACCAGTCGATTCTCTCTGTAAACAACCCCCTGGGAGATGTGATGTACGGAGTGGATAACACCTTCCTGACACGCGCCCTGGTGGCGGAGATATTTGACCCTTACGAGTCACCGAATCTGGCTCAGGTAGATGCGGCGTTCCTGCTGGACGCCGAGCACCGGGTAACGCCAGCGGACTACGGGGATGTCTGCCTCAACTACGACATAGCATACTTTGAGGAGGCCGGGCTCGCCCCGCCTGCCTCTCTGGAAGATCTGGTGAAAGAGGAATACAGGGGCATGACCGTCGTACAGAACCCCGCGACCTCATCCCCCGGCCTGGCCTTCCTGCTTGCCACCGTCAACCATTTCGGCGCGGAGGGGTGGCAGGAATACTGGGCCACCCTACAGGCCAATGAGGTACTCGTGACCTCGGGCTGGAGTGAGGCGTACTTCGGTCAGTTTACCGCCGGGGGCGGCGAGGGCACCTACCC
>JACCSL010000981.1 GCA_013812995.1 Ardenticatenales bacterium
TGCCCTGTGCGGAGCAGCTTGCGCGCCTTCGCCGGGTGGCACGGCGCGAGCGGTTGCTTGTTTGTATCGACGACAAAGACTTTGTTCATATTAAGAGCCTCTACTTGCGTAGGTAATGTGTGCCTCGTCAAGGTTATCTGGGCTTGTCGTGTCTAGCGCACTGTCCTAGACCCTCGGACTGTTTAACGCTGGACGACAGGGCCAGGGGCTGGCAAGCACCCCAGGGTGTCATGGCCCAGATAACGTAGCCCTCGCAGGGCTTAGACAGTGGTCAGCACGGGCTTGTCGCGGGTGCCCCCTGGGCGAAGCCCACGAGGTTCACCCGTGGGTCGCTGACGGTATGAGTGCAGGAGACTATTTGCCGTTGAAGCAGAAGTGCTCGCCGCACAACCTCCTTTCTGAGGTAAGGGATTCTACAATGTGGTGGAACTGGCGATAAGGCTAAGTATACAACTCTGGAAAGTGGCCTGTCAAGAGAGGGTTCAAACCTGTGGGAGCAGCGCGAGGAGCCAGCCCACCAGCGCATCGGCCCCCGAGCTCGCCCCGTGTGCCATGAGGTGGCGCGCGGCGGCGTCTACAGCGGGCGCGGCGCGGCGCTCAAGGGCGAGGGCCAGACGGTGCCAGGAGGCGGAGAAGTGGCCGACGCTGGCGGCTTGTAGCAGGGCAGCACTCAGACTCGTGGTGCGGGGCGCTGCGTCGCGCTGAATCATGGTCTGGAGCGAAGTTACATCTCGCCCCACCATACGGCAGCCCGCGAGAAGGCCCAGCAGGCAATCATCGCCAGCCGGCGTGAGTCCCGTGCCCCAGCCCAGCAATGACATCGCCGCCACCCCCAGGGCCACATCGTCCTCGCCCAGCAGCGCACGATGGAGGGCCGCCAGCCGTTCCTCCCCTGCTCCCTTCCACAGACGATCCCCCGCGTGGGGTAGCGGACGACGAGGGGCGGGATGAAGGGTCGGAAAGAGGGAAAAGAAACTTTGGGTGAGGGGAGCATTACTTGTGGACAAACAGCCCGCAACCTGGCGTACCAGCTGCGTCATAGGCTCATCCACGCTCAACCTGCCAGGGGAAAGTGCCGGGTTCCAGCGAGGGGCGTCTCCCCATTGGACTTTCAGCACACTTCCCACAAGCATCGTTCCATCCGAATAGAAGCGGGAGGTCGATAAATAGAAGGAAAAGGTGGTGAGGGGAAGTCGAATGGAGAAGGGACCATCGTCTACGGCCTTGGTGAGGAGGCTAATGAGTTGCCCGGCCTCTCCTTGCAGATTCAGCACTTGCTTAAAAGAAGAGTGGACCCAGAACCACTGCTCGTTGTTCTGCAATGTCTCTACCACCGGCGTGGCAACGCTTAGCGCGGGAAGCAACAAGGGGGCGCATCTCAGTTCTATTGGAGGGGAATTGGAGTGGTAATCACCCCCTCATATCCTTTGGAGTATACTTCATCAGGCCAGCTCCTGCTGGCGCTTCCATGTCTCAAGCTGCCGCCGCGCGTTCTGGTAGCCCACCTCGATGATCTCTTCGTATCGGTGAAATTCCAGCAGACCATAGTGCGAGACTGCCGGTTTGATGAGAAGATCGGCAAAGCGCTCTTTGGAAGTTAGCTCGTTGACCGAGACCACATCGGTGACGCGGTGGAGGCTGGAGAGCAGCGAGGGAGCCTCTAACCGCTTGGAGAAGGGATTGAGGCGATTCCAGAGTACCGTCCAGCCCGACAGTCCTGTGCCAAACGTATACTCCTTGGACATTTCCCCCTGAGCACTCACGTTGACCGCGACGACAAAGCCCACACCCGGCTCCTGCCGCACGAGATCAGCGGGCAAGGTGTTCAGGATGCTGCCATCAGAGAGCAACATACCCTCATGTACCACCGGCGGAAAGACACCGGGCAGGGAGGTGCTGGCCCGGAGCGCGAGCCAGAGCAGCCCCTGACGATGTTGAACAAGCCGTGCCGCCTTGAGGTCCACCGAGACGCAGAAGAAGGGCCGCCACATATCCTCAATC
>JACCSL010000486.1 GCA_013812995.1 Ardenticatenales bacterium
TTCTACTTTTGGGTGTCCGGGGCATTCTCGGGTGGGTTGCCAAGCTCGGGGGCATTGTTGCCACGCCGTTTCTCCATCTTATGGGGCGCGCTGTCTTCGATATGCATGCCCTCCTCATCACGGTAGAGGAGTTTGCGCCCCTGCTCCTCGGAGCGCGAGCGCCCCTGGGCCATGCGCGCTACCTCGTGCCCCGTCGCGTCGAAGAGCACAGCGGTATCACTTTGATTGTTCCAGATGTGTTCTTTGGTCCAGAAGAGCTCTTTGGGCGGGTTGTTCCGCGCGCTCGGACCGCTATGGACGGTTATCTCTCCCCCAGGCTCCAGAATGGTTCCCTCCGGGAAGGTGTAGAAGCTCTCCCCACGCAGGCTGGCGAGCACCCAACTGTTTAGCGGCTGCGGAATGGTGCCGATGTTCTTGATAGTAACGGACTCGTCTGCACCCAATGCCTGTAGCTCACTCATCCAGAGAGTGACGCCATCCAGTAGGGGAACTTCGATGGGCCGACTTTTCCCTTTGCTCATTTGATCGCTCCTTATTGAATCAGTAGACTTTTTCCTTTCCAGCAAATGATGCGCCATGAGATGAGGGCCGGGGCCACCTTATCATGCCCTTCAGGGGGAAAAGGCACCGAGACTTCGGTGCCTTTTTGTTTGTGCTACTCCTTGGGTCGGGAGGTAGGGAGGAGAGGATGGATGAACCAGGCGCGTGCCAGCCGCGCCACCTCCTCCAGTGCGACCATGTCATCAGAGAGGCAGCTTCCCGAGCACATCGTGCTCGTCGAGTGCCTCCTCGGTGTCTGCGTGAACGTCAAAATCGGCGAGTTCCCCGGTTGCGACGTAGACCACGCGCTCGCAGATATTCTTGGTGCGATCCCCGATCCGCTCCAGGTTGTGCGAGACCCAGAGCAGGTAGGTGGCGCGTCGGATGGTGCGGGGATCATCAATCATGCAGCGGAGTAGTTCCTGCAACACCTTCTCGTTCAACTCGTTTATCTCGGCATCTTCCGTTGCCACGGCGCGTGCCAGCTCAGCGTCGGCACTGAGATACGCATCCAGGGAGTGGCGGAGCATCGAGCGGGTCGTGTCGGCCATGCGCGGGATATCCATCAGGGATTTCAGCTCTGGCTCCTTGTTCAGCCGCCGCGCGAGGACCGCGATTCCCGCTGCGTGGTCTGCTTGGCGCTCCATATTCGTGGCGATGGAGATCGCCGCCGCCACACGCCGCAGGTCTCCGGCCAGGGGCTGCTGCGTGGCGAGCAGCGTGTAGCTCTGCTCCTCGATGCTGTAGCGCAACGTGTTGATTTCACTGTCTTTCCGAATGACATCCAGTGCCAGGTCGGAGTCCCGCTCCACGAGTGAGCGGGTTGCGTGGTCAATCGCCTCATCTACCAGGCTACCCATGCGAAGCAGGCGGTGCCCGAGATTGGTCAATTGCTGGTCAAAGTTACCACGAATAGAGGACATGACAGACTCCTTTTGAGGAGAAAAATTAGAGTGCCGCACAGGGCTTGATAGAGGTCGATTATAGCAGTGTTTCCTCCGCGTGGCGCACCCAAATTTCACCTGGCTTGTTGTGGGAAAGAGGATCATACGTTTTTGCATGAGAGTGAGCACAGGGTTGAGCCAACGCGGGCTTGAAAATGCCGGAGTCATCACTACAATATGGCAGTACGTTACCGTATGGACCCCCAGGTTCCTGTACCGCTCATGATAGCAAGAAAGGGAAACCGCCATGATTCTGTACTTTCTTTTCGCATTACCAGCCCTGCTTCTGGGCCTTTTTGCTCAGTGGAAGGTTAAAAGTGCCTATAGCACTTATACCCAGGTCACTACCGTTCGCCGTGTGACAGGGGCACAGGTCGCGCGCCAGCTACTGGACTCTCAGGGCCTTCAGCAGGTGGAGGTCACGGAGACACAGGGTTTCCTGAGTGATCACTATGACCCGCGTGGCAAGGTGCTGCGGCTGAGCCCCGAGGTCTACCGGGGAGCCAGCGTGGCGGCGGCGGGCATCGCGGCGCACGAGATGGGCCACGCGCTCCAGGACGCGCAGGGCTATCAGTTCTTGATTCTGCGCAGTGCGATGGTTCCTGCTGTGCAGCTGGGGAGCTGGGTGGGGCCACTGATGTTCTTCGCAGGGCTCATCATGAGGATGCCTGGGCTGGCGTGGATTGGGCTGATCTTCTTTGGGGCCACGACCCTCTTTTCGCTTATAACACTCCCAGTCGAGTTCGACGCCACCAAGCGAGCCAAGCAGCTCCTCACCGATCAAGGGGTGCTGGTGAGCAATGAGATGGAGGGGGTCAACAAGGTTCTCGATGCGGCGGCGCTGACCTACGTGGCGGGCGCGCTCCAGGCGCTCAGCACGCTCCTCTATTACGCCTTCCTCCTCGTGGGGCGGCGCGACTAGCCCAGGCTCGTTCAAAGCAAGGAGCCACCCTCATCGGGTGGCTCTTTGGTTTAGTTCGCAAGTTGGTTTAGCATAAAGTTGAAATTGTGATCAGTCATGCAAGGATAAAATGATGAACTCTACAGTTACGCTTTTACCCAAACGGCTTCTCCTGGTGGATGATCAGGCAGACGTACGCGACGTGCTGCGCGCTCATCTGGAACCCGAGGGCTACGAGATTTTCGAGGCGGCCGATGGCTCGGAAGCGATCCCCCTGGCGCGGGAACTTCAGCCCGATTTGATCATTGTCGATATCTACATGCCCACGCTGAATGGAATCTCGCTCTGTCAGCGGCTGCGCCAATTCCCCGAGCTGGCTGAGACCCCCATCCTGCTGGTCACCGGATTTGCCAGCGAAGAAATATTGCAACAAGCCCTGGCGGCGGGAGCCAGTGACTACCTTACCAAACCAATCTCCTGGCCCCTGCTCCATCACCGTCTGCGCCAGCTTCTCCTTTTGACGGAAGCCAAAGCTGCCTGCGCCAAGTCCGAGCAACGCTGGGAGCACCTTGCGAAGGACTTCCCCGGCCTGATCTACCGTACCACCGCCGATCCCAAACGCACTTTTCGC
>JACCSL010000489.1 GCA_013812995.1 Ardenticatenales bacterium
CTGGAATACTATCGACCTCTACGCGGCCAGCCAGGGGGCAACTTCCCAGACGATGCAGACAGTAGAGCATCCCCACCTACCAGAGGTCGCTAAGCCAGAGTAGCTGGAATGGGTGCCCAGGATGACCACGTGATATAAACTAGGATATACCAGTTCTTGAAATCCGGGTACCATCGGGCTATTGGCGATAAAGACGAGATACCTTATCCTCAATCCAGTCTGATGAGCGGTCGCACAGACATGGTCGCAGACTTCTTTCTCAAAACACGGGACGCTACCAGGGGATGGGTAGTGCGCCCGTGTTTTTGAATTATCCTTGTCAAAGGGTCAAACTTTCCCTATAATGAGCGGCAGCAAACAAGTTGGTAGGCCTTCGTGCGCGAAGGCTTTTTTTGTGTCCCATTCTGGGTAAGAGGTTGTGCCATGATTGAGAAAGTGGCGCGGGTGGCCGCGCGATATGACGAGTTGAACCGCCTCATGGCGGACCCGGAGATTGCAACCGACCCGGTGAAAACACGCGCGTATGCCCAGGAGCAGTCCGATATCGAGGGGCTGTACCAGGGATACCAGCGGTACGAGCAGGTGGAGCGCGAGTTGAACGACGCGCGCCGCATGGTGGAAGAAGAACAAGACGCTGACCTGATCGACCTGGCACAGGCCGAGCTGGAGAGCCTGGAAGCGGAAAAAGAAGAGCTGCTGGAGCGACTGAAGCTTCTCCTTTTACCAAAGGACCCGAATGATGATAAGAATATCATCGTGGAAGTCCGTGCCGGAGCCGGCGGGGATGAAGCGGGGCTCTTTGCTGCTGACCTCTTCCGCATGTATGCGCGCTACGCCGACACGCAGGGCTGGAAGTACGAGGTGCTCTCTTCCAATGCCTCGGGCATCGGTGGCTACAAGGAAGTCATCTTCGAGGTGCGTGGGCGCGGTGCCTACAGCCGCCTCAAATATGAGAGCGGCGTGCATCGTGTGCAGCGGGTTCCTACTACAGAATCACAGGGGCGCATCCACACCTCCACGGCCACGGTCATCGTGCTCCCCGAGCGAGAAGATGTTGAAGTGGAGATAGACGCCAACGATCTGCGCATCGACATCTTCCGCTCCAGCGGGAATGGCGGTCAGTCAGTGAACACCACGGACTCAGCGGTACGCCTCACCCACTTGCCAACGGGGATTGTTGCCACATGCCAGGACGAGAAATCTCAGCTCAAGAATAAGCTCAAGGCGATGACCGTGCTGCGGGCACGGCTCTATGACCTGGAGCAGCAGAAGCGCAACGCCGAGCAGGGGGCAGCCCGTAAATCGCAGGTTCAGACCGGGGATCGCTCGGAGAAGATTCGGACCTATAATTTCCCGCAGAGTCGCATCACCGACCACCGCATTGGTCTCACCTCCTATCAGTTGGACTCGGTACTGAACGGCGCGCTGGATGAGTTTATTGATGCCCTCGCGACGACAGAGCAGGCCGAGAAGCTGGCCGAGATGGAAGTTTGAAAGAGTTGCTGCGCTGGGGCATCGAGGAGCTGAGCGAGGCGGAGATTCCCACGGCGAAGCTCGATGCGGAGGTGCTACTCGGAGCGGTGCTGGGGCTTACTCGCTCCCAGGTCCTCGCCCGGAGCCACACGCCCATGCAGCGCCATCAGCGGGGACGCTTTGCCGCGCTCATCCAGCGGCGCAAACGGGGGGAGCCCGTGGCCTATATTCTGGGGCGGCAGGAGTTTTACGGGCGCGAGTTTCTGGTGGATCGCCGCGTGCTGATTCCCCGCCCCGAGACAGAAGAGCTGGTGGACCACTGTCTTAATGCGCTGGAGGGACGAGTTACCCCCCGCGTGGCGGATATCGGCACAGGGAGCGGGGCGATTGCCATCACCATCGCCGCCGAGCGCGCAGATGCGGTCGTCCTTGCCTCGGACGTGAGCAGCGGAGCCCTGGGCGTCGCCCGAGAAAACGCGCAACGCTATACCAGTGAAGGGCGCATTGACTTTCGGCAGGGTTCCCTGCTGGACCCACTCGCGGGGGCAACCCCCCTGGATCTGATCGTCGCCAACCTACCCTACGTGGGCACGAGCGAGATAGATATTCTCGCCGCCGATGTGCGGGACTACGAACCGCACGAGGCCCTTTTTGCGGGGCCGGAGGGTCTAGACCTCTTCCCGCTCCTCTTCGAGCAACTGCGCGACCATGCGCTGCTCAAGCCGGATGGCGCGCTCTGGCTCGAAATGGGATATGCTCAGGGCGCGGCTCTGGCTCGCATGGCCCGCTTGTACTTTCCAAATGCCCACAAGGTCGCCGTCCACACAGACCTTGCCCACCATGACCGCTTTGTGGAGCTAAACCCATGAGCCTTGATACCTACGGTCGCGCTGCTATTCGCCATATTTCAGAGCCCAAGGCGCTGGACCAGGCCCTTGCTCTGCTCCGTCAGGGCGAGGTCATTGCCCTACCCACCGATACCGTCTATGGCCTGGCCTGTGATAGCCAGAGCCCGGCAGCCATTGAGCTGCTCTATGAGGTGAAGGATCGCGCGCCCCATAAGGCGATACCGCTGCTGCTCTCCAGCGAGAGCCAGCTGCTGGATGTGACCTCCGAGGTGCCTGACAGCGCCTGGGAAATCGCTGCCCAACTCTGGCCGGGTGCCCTGACGCTGGTGCTCAAGGCCGCGTCTCATCTTCCGTCCATCCTGACGGCGGGCGGGGATACTGTCGCCGTGCGGTTGCCGGACAACCGCGTGGTGCGCGTCCTTGCAGCGGGGCTGGACCGCCCGCTCGCCGTTTCCAGCGCCAACCTGAGCGGCTACGAGAACTGCCGTACCTCCAACGATGTCTTCGCCCAGATCGGCACTCGCCTGCCGCTCATTCTGGATGGGGGCACCACCCCTGGCGACCAGCCCTCCACGATTCTGGATCTCACCTTCTCGCCGCCGCGCATCCTCCGCGAGGGGCCGGTTACGCGCGAGATGCTCTCGCCCTGGCTACACTAAGCTACACCTCTCGCATCAGGTGTCTAATCCTTACCCACATTTTTTGTGGGGAGGAAAGGCGCTCAGCATTCATGTCCGCCCCGGTGCCGTGCTCCATCTCGTAGGTGCCGATGAGGTGTCCATCCCAGTCATACTGCCGGGCTGTGCCATGTTCCCGCCTCTCGATGTAGAATGATTCCTCCAGCAGCGCCCCATTCTTGAGGCGATACTCCATGTGCAGCCGTCCCGCTTCATCCCACTGACGATAGCCCACCTTCTCGCCAGTGAGATAATAGAAAGCAGCCTGCCTCGTCCCATCCTCCCATCGCTGGGTAACGTCCTCCACGGCATCGGGCGGAACGAGAGGTTGGCTCATGCGGCTCCTTCGTTGATGAGGTAGAGCAGGTTGTCCTCCACCCGGTAAATCAGCGGAGCGACCTGGATGAGCGGGTAGCGCAGGCGGAGGCGTTTGGCCTCGCTCAGGACAAAGTCTACCTCATTGCCTATCTCGAACATAGGCGCAAAGTGCATAAAGTGCTCCTCGGCCCACTGACGATCCCAGCCCGCATGGTCCACCAGGCCCTGGATGAACGCGTCGCGCCGGGCCATCAGGTTCACCATCCCGCAGTTGGTGTGGCCGATGAGTGCAATGGCCTGAACCCCGCCGATGGCGATGGTGTAGGAGACCTTGAACTCGCTGTAGCGCAGGTTCGCGCCGCCCGCACGGATGATGTAGGCAAAATTATTAGGGATATTCAGCGATTTGCGATGGTCCATGCACATCCCAATCAAGAGGGGCGCGTGAGTGTAGCTTTCATACGGCAGGCCCAGGTTGTGGTAAGCCAGAAGGTCCCCGATGGGGGTATTTCGATAGGCCGGGGAAATATCCTCGGGTGTGGCTACAGGCATCAGACGGTTCATAGGTATCTTCCCCACTCATTTTGTTGCTCATGTTTAAGTCCCGCTTTACGATTGGCGTTAAGCGTATCTGATTTCAACATTCTCACAAACAAGGAAGAGTCATGATCCATCTGAGTTCACCGCAGATCACGCATATCTCGTGGGGCCGCATGGAGGTAGAAAATCTTGGGGTGGGAAAAGATTTCATGCTTTATCCCGGCGGCGGGCGGGCGTGGGAGTGGAGCGAGACGAACACCCACCATGTGCCCGGCATTCAGCCGTCGGAGGTGCAGGAGCTTCTGGATCGGGGAAGCCAGGTCGTGGTGCTCTCACGGGGTATGCACCTGGCGCTCCAGGTTTGCCCGGAAACATTGCAACTCCTGGAGGAGCGCAGAGTTCCGGTGTATGTGGAAGAAACGAATGCGGCGGTTGCGCTCTACAATGAGCTTGCCAGGACACGGTTGGTCGGCGGGCTCTTTCATTCCACTTGTTGAGATGATGATTACGAAAAGCCAGATCATCCATGACCTGACGCGCCTCGGAGTACAACCGGGACAGACAATCATGCTCCATGCCTCGCTGAAGGCCGTGGGCTGGGTTGTTGGCGGCCCGGACATTGTCATCCAGGCCCTGCTGGAGCTGCTCGGACCGGAGGGCACGCTGATGATGTACGTGAGCTGGGAGGAGTGGGAGCGCGTCCTGGTCTTCGGCATCGATCAGCTGCCCAAGGAGCAGCAGGCAGCCTACCGTCAGGAATGCCCGCCCTTCGATCCGGCAACGTCGCGCGCCACCCGCCAATGGAGTATCCTCACCGAGTATCTGCGCACCTGGCGGGGAGCCTACCGCAGCAACCATCCGACGGCCTCTGTGGCCGCCGTGGGGGCGCGGGCAGCCTGGCTCACAGCGCAGCACCCCCTCGACTACGGCTATGGTCCGGGCTCTCCCTTTGCCAAACTCCGCGAGGTGGGCGGAAAGGTTCTGCTCCTCGGTGCGCCCTTCAAGACGATTACGCTTTTGCACCACGCCGAGCATCTGGCAGATATACCGAACAAGCGCGTTATCATCAATAAGGTGCCCATCCTAAGAGATGGGACGCGTGTATGGGTCGAGGTCGAGGAATTCGATACCTGTGAGAGCATCATCGCGGGCTATCAGGCCGAGGAGTACTTTGAGAGCATCGGGCGTGAGTATGGCGCGGCTGGGAATAGCCAGCAGGGCAAGGTGGGCGTGGCAGACAGCTACCTTTTTGACGGTGCTGACCTGACCGCCTTCGCGAAACAGTGGATGGAAAAACGCTGGTGATCCTAGTTATGTAAACTGAAATCCAATAGGAGTCAGACATGCTTCAAGAGCTAAACACGGCCTTTTCCGCGCTGAACTTTGAGCTGGCCGGGCAGATGGCAGAGGATGATAGCGTGGTGAACTTCGTCGCCATGTCTGGGAAACATACCGGGCTCATGCAGGGCAATATCCCGGCTACGGGGCGGGAGTTTATGATTATCGCGACCATTATCCATCGCTACTACAGCGGACAACTTGTGGAGGGTATTATCATCTCAGATCAGCTCGGCTTGATGCAGCAAATCGGCGTCGTCCCCACCCCCGTCTGGGCCAAAGGAGGTGTGTCTTGACCTGGGCTCTGAAGG
>JACCSL010000497.1 GCA_013812995.1 Ardenticatenales bacterium
CCAGGTAGGCCAGGGTATCGAGGGAAGCGTCATCGGCCTAGTGCAGATCCTCCAGGAGCAGGAGGAGAGGGACCTGCTCGCTCGCGCGGGTAAAAACGCGGCTCAGGTAGTAGCGCGCACGGTCGCGGAGCTGCTTCGTATCCGCCACAATGCCCCGGAGGTGCGGACTGGCTGAAAAATCGAAGCCCAGCAGCTGGCCGATGAAGTGCGCCTTCATCTCCGCCTCCCGTTCGTCGCCCAGGAAGTCAAGCAGCCCCTGTACGAGCTTGGCGCGCTGCACCACGTAGACCTGCACCGGCTCGGCCTTGCCCTTGACACGGATCGGCTCCAGGGGCTCCACATCGAACAGGCCGCGCACATGGCGATAGGTATCATGCGAGATGAGCACCCCGCCCACGGGTGCCGCTCCCTCCAGGCGACTGGCGAGATTGACCGTGTCGCCCACTACTGTGAAATCCTCGCCGAGGTAGCCCACCACCACCAGTCCGGTGAGGATGCCAATGCGCATCGCCAGCCGCAAGTCCCAGGTTGCTGCCATCTCGTCATTCAGCGCCGCCAGCGCCTGCTGCATCTCCAGCGCGGCACGGATCGCGTGCTCGGGGTCGTGCTCATGCGCGGTAGGGATGCCGAAGACCGCCATCACGGCGTCGCCAATGTATTTCTCGATCCGTCCCCCATGGCGGCGGATGGCGGGCGTGACCTCGTGAAAGTGATGGCTGGTGATGGCGCGCACCTCCTCGGGGTCGAGCCGCTCGGACATGGGGGTGAAGCCTGCCAGGTTTGCAAAGAGGATGGCGGCCTGCTTGCGCTGCTCGCGGGCGCGCTCTTGCTGGAGGGTGGCCAGCGTCGCGCGCATCGACCACGGCATCCCCCAGCATGGCCCTCTGTGCCTCCAGCGCGGCGATGGCCTGCTCCAACTGTTCGCGTTCGTTCATACCCCCCCCTCGCAGATAGCAGAGACTGTCATTGTGGGGGCTCCTCAGTCCCTCGTCAATCCCCGCACGAGATTCAGCAGGGGCGGCAACCCTGCTATCTTGTGCAGGCAAGGGTAGTCGCCGGGGAGGGCGAGCCGATGCACTGGCGCTGGCGCGCGACGGGAACCTCAGAGTCGCGATTGGCTGAGGCTGACGCTTCCTCTGGAGCACCCCCGGCGGGCAGGGACGGGGTGAATGTGTCAGGGGTTGGCCTCGTGTCTTGTGGAGGTTGCCCCAGATGCAGCGCGGCTGGTTTTCAGCTTCATTCTATCTCAGCAAAGGAGACTGGATCATGGCAGGTAAAGGCTATCAGAAGCATGTGTTGGTCGGCAATCTGGGTGGCGATCCCGAGACGCGCGCGACGCGCTCCGGCAGCACGGTGACGAACTTCTCGCTGGCGGTCAACGAGACCAATAGCAATGGCGAGGAAGTCACGACGTGGTACAGGGTGGCGGCCTGGAACGGGCGTGGAGAGGTCTGCGCATGCTACCTGACCAAGGGTCGCAAGGTGCTGGTGGAAGGCACGCGCCTCAAGGCGTCGGCCTGGATCGACGAGGATGGCAACGCCCGTGCCTCGCTGGAACTCACCGCCGACAACGTGATCTTCCTGGACGGCCCGCGCGAGGAGGAGGAGGCTGAGGAGGAGGTCGTCCAGCCGCAGCGCAAGGTGCGCGAGCTCAAGGTGGCTCCCGCGAACGGGCGCGCCAGCCGCCCGGCGGCGCAGAGCAAGGCGAAGCAGGTAGCGCGTCAGGCAACCCCCAACCGCCAGCGGACGCGTGGCTCGGTTGCGCTTCAGCAGGAGGACTGGGAGGAAATTCCCTTCTAGCGGCGAGCCATCCCACAGAGGGCGATCACCTATGGGTGGTTGTCCTCTTCTTTTTTGCGTCTCAACGAACCCAGCAAGTCGCGGGGGGGAGAGGGAGCGCTTATGCTAAGTACCTTGCCATGCAGAGACAGGATGACGTATCTTTTCTACTCAAGGAGACTTCCCTATGCCCCGGATGATGATCTTACATGTGACACAGGTCCAGGCCCCAAGCCATTACCAGTTGGATCTCACCTTTAATAATGGCACGCGCAAACGTGTCAACGTTCAGCCTCTTGTGTGGGGACCGGTCTTTGAGCCGCTACGTGAGCCCAACTATTTTGCTCAGGTAACGGTGGTCTATGGGACAGTGGCGTGGCCCAATGGGGCCGACATTGCGCCCGAAGCCCTCTACGAGTTGCCAGATGAGGGGAGGCGCGCGACCACCGAGCCTGCTGAGGTGTCGGGGTCGTAAGGCGCGCGATACGCGACCTAGCGTCGACGTTCCTGTACCAGACGCCTGCTGGGTCGAGATTGACGATCCGACGATGCTGGCTGCCGCCACCCTTTTTGGAACCCTTTGCCGCACGGCGGGGCGAAGTGCCACCTGCCTGGCCGTGAGACATCAAGCGGTAGGCGGAGCCCATCTTTCTGCTCACCTGCAAGGAACGGTAGTTCAGGCAGCGGCTCTGCCTGGCGGAAGGCCGCTCCCTTACGCAAGCGCGGCCTCTATACACCAGAGAACTATCTACCCTTCGTCTAGTCGTCTAACCGAATAGCAGACCGTTCCAGGCTCATCCCGCGACGGGCTGACTTTTACCCACAAGTATCAGGGGACGTGCGCCTGATCTGGCCGTGGAAGTCGTATCACCAAGCGAAAGTGCCAAGGAGGTACGGGAGAAGGTGCGCGACTATCTTCAGGCAGGTACAGCCCTGATGTGGGTGATCTACCGCCGTACCCGGGAGGTCCTCGTCCATACCCCGGATGGTCTGGCGCGGACCTATAGGGAGGTGGATAGTCTGGAGGGGTTTAGGCGCTTACCAGGGTTCACCTGCGCGGTGTCCAGTCTGTTTACATAATCAGGATGTAGTTCCGGCTGCGCGGAGGACGACCCTGGCGAGCGACTGGGGATAGAGGGAGCAGCATACAGGAGGAGAGGGTTTTCCCCTCTCCTTTTCTTTTTTGCCGTGAATCTGAGCAGGTTAAGGTCGCGTTGCAAGCGCGTCTCTCTGGCAGATGCCCTCGCGGGCATGGGCGCGGTGAGGGCTGTTTGGGGCCTTATCTTACCCAACCCTGACAGGAGAGTCATGAAAGTATTTGCAGCCAGGAAGACGGCGATACGCGCGGTGACGGTGGACGAGGTGCTGGCGGAGCAGTTGGGCGAGATGTGGTTTTTGGAGCCGCATGGCGTGCAGGTGGCGTCGCTGGCTCACTGGACGCGGGCGCACAACGCGCACACCTACGCACGCGCCGCCCAGGAGTTCAGCGAAGCGAGCGCCATCGCGGAGGCACAGGCGGGCGGTTACTGGTGCGTCGTGGTCGAAAACCTGGGCTAGGGAAGCGATAAAACGGTAAATCGATAAAACGGTAAAGCAACGGCAACCGGCGCAACGTCTGGTGCTACCGAAAGGAGGGTAGGGCGTTCGCTTTATCGCTTTGCGCTTTATCGTTTTACCGCTTTAGGGGCAGACGCAGGGCCGGAGAGGAATCTCCAGTTTTTTGTTGGCCTTCCTCCGCCGACTTCACCAGGAGAATCGAGACGTCCCCTTTGTGCCAATATGTGGTGAGACAACTCCAGCCCTATAATTAGAGAGCAGGGCACAGGAGCAAAGAGCCATGAAAAAGCAGAGCCAAAGTCATTCCCCCCTTAAAGGAAAGCCGTTCAAAGGGGTACCGGACCCGGAGGTGCGTCCGAAAGCAACGCGGCGTCGCTTTAGTGCGGCGGAGAAGGTGCGTATTTTGGAAGAGGCGGATGCGTGCCGCGAAGCGGGGGAAATTGGAGCCTTGTTGCGGCGCGAAGGGATCTACTCCTCCTTACTCGCGCGCTGGCGACGGCAGCGGGCGCAAGGCACCCTGGAGGCACTCGGCGCGCAGAAACGCGGCCCCAAAGCCCAAGCCGATGCGCGCGATGTCGAGTTGGCCCGCTTACGGCGCGACAATGAGCGGTTGCAGTTTCGCCTGAC
>JACCSL010000982.1 GCA_013812995.1 Ardenticatenales bacterium
GAGGCCTACGAGGTGCTCAGCGACCCCGAGAAGCGCAAGAAGTATGACACCCTCGGTGCGGACTGGAAACGATACCAGCAGGGCGGCTCCGGCATGGGGGGCTTTGACTGGGGGGGCTATGCCGGCGCAGGGCGGCAGCAACCTGGGGCCGGCGGTGCCGGAACCGGGGGCTTTGGTGGGGGCGGTGACTTCTCCGATTTCTTTGAGTCCATCTTCGGGGGTCTGGGCGGTGCCAATGCCGGCCAGCAGAGTCGCCGCCAGTATACCACGGGGCGACCTGGCAAGGATATCACCTCGCCTGTCGATGTTACCCTGCGCGAGGCGTTCACGGGGAGCAAGCGGATCGTCACCGTGGAGGGAGAACGCCTGGAGGTGAACCTGCCTGGGGGCGTGCGAACTGGTTCCAAGATTCGCATGAGCGGCAAGGGGGGGCGCGGCGTTGGCACAGGCCAGCGCGGTGATCTGTTCCTTGAGGTGAATGTTCTGGATGATCCCGTCTTCCGGCGCGAGGGGGATGATCTGATGGTGCACGTGCCGGTGGATCTCTATACAGCGGTTCTGGGCGGGGAGATGGAAGTTCCAACGGTGGAAGGCAAAAAACTTATTTTGACCCTTCCTCCTGGCACCTCGGGGGGGAAGAAGATCCGGCTACGGGGCAAGGGGATGCCACGCCTCAAAGGGGGCGGTGCCGGTGACCTTCTGGTTGAGATTGATATTCATGTACCTGATAAACTGAGCGATGAACAGCGGGAGCTATTTCAGCGACTGCGCGCCCTTGGCTAGCATCTTGCCCCAATTAGAGTGAGCCAATAGATCGCGAGAAAGGAAAGCTGAATGCGCAACCAAAACCTCTTTGCCCTCCTGGCTGCCGGGTTCTTGATGCTCGGCCTGCTTTGTGTATGTAGTGTGGGAGCCTTTGCCCTGTTCAACGGTGGCAATGTGCCCCTGGCCGCTCCCTTTGAGAGCTCTTCTTTAGAACCATCCGCCGCCTTACCTGCCTCGACCCCTGGAGCGGCTTTCTCGACCCAACCCATCGATCTCCCCGAGGATGCCCTGGCAATCTTACGGGCCGAGGAAGAAGTGCTCAACCGCGTCTACGAGAGCGTCGCGCCGAGCGTGGTGAACATCAGCGTGAGCGGTAACACCAACAGCCTGCTGGGGGACCTGGGGCAGGGGAGTGGCTTTGTATGGGACAAGGAAGGGCATATCGTTACCAACAACCATGTGGTCGAAGGGGCGGAAACTATCCTCGTCACCTTCTCTGACACCACGCAGTTGTCCGCCGAGGTTGTCGGAACAGACCCTGATTCGGACCTGGCGGTTATCCACGTTGAGACAAACCCGGAATTTCTCCATCCCGTGGGGATAGGAGACAGCGCGGGATTGCGGGTCGGGCAGCGGGTGATCGCGATAGGAAACCCGTTTGGCTTTGATCGGACGTTGACCATTGGTGTGGTGAGCGCGGTCGGACGCACCGTTCAGGGCCGCGCCAACTTTTCGCTCCCGAATCTGGTCCAGACCGATGCTGCCATCAACCCTGGCAACTCTGGGGGACCTCTTCTTGACATTCAGGGGCGGGTCATCGGCGTAAATACCCTTATCTATTCCCAGACACCCCGTGCCAACAGTGGCGTTGGCTTCGCGGTCCCGGTAGATAAGGTCAAGAGTGTGGTGCCGCACCTGATTTCCCAGGGAATTTACGAGACACCCTATCTTGGCATAGGTGCACTGCCCTTTCCCTTGACGCCCGAGCTGGCGCAGACCCTGGCCCTGGACAATGTGACCACGGGGGTTCTGATCGAGGAGGCTGTCCCTGGCGGCCCAGCGGCCCACGCAGGGATACGTGGAGGAAGCCAGGAGGTCACCGTGCCGGGCATCGAGCGGATCCTCATCACAGGGGGGGATGTGGTGGTTGGCATTGATGGGCAGCCTGTACGCCGCTTTGATGATGTCGTCAATTACCTTGATACACGCTCGGTGGGGGACACCATCACCTTAACCGTGATCCGTGGCGGAGAGCAGATGGACATTCCAGTGACCCTTGGGCCACGGCCCGCCTCGGTACCTTAAAGAGCCAAGATAGGAGTACCCATGCATCGCAAGGAACCCAACCCTGATGAGCCGATTTATGTAATCAGCGTTGCTGCGCGCATGGTCAATCTTCACCCTCAGACGTTGCGCCACTATGAGAAGATGGGGCTGGTTGAGCCAGCACGGACCCAGGGTGGCGTCCGGATGTACTCCCAACAAGATATCGAGAAGCTACAAAAGATCAACAGCCTGATCGCGGATCTGGGCGTGAACCTGGCGGGCGTCGAGGTGATTCTCAATATGTCCAAGCAGATCGAAGAGTTGCAGGCTCAGTTAGAGGAGATACAGGCGAGCTTTCAGATCGAGATCGAGCGGGTACAGCGTGCTTACCTGGAGGATCAGGCACGTCATCGGCGGCGATTGCCTGATCGTAATGACAAAAAGCATGTTTCTGGTCCGTAGATGGCAACGCGCGAGCACACAATTCACACATACGAAGGAGGAGTTCAACGATGCGAGCCTTGCGATGGTTGGTAGCAGTCATCCTGATATTCCAGACAGGCTCATCTGTTTGGGCACAGACGTTGGATCCCGCACGTCAGCCTAGTGCACAACTACGTTTCGTCCACGCCCTACCCGGTGGAGGAGCAGTGGACATCTATCATAATGGAACAAAAATAGTGTCAGCGCTCCCTGCCAGCGAGGCAACCGAGTATGGGATCATCGCAACGGGAGCCCAGATGATCAGCATCCGCGCCGCTGGGGCTGATCCCTCCGCTACCCCTCTCCTTGAACAGTCCCTCACGCTGAATACTGGCCTCTCCTACACCCTTGTGGTGGCACCCGACAAGAATAATGCGCCCGCAATGATGTTGCTGGAGGATGATACGAGCGCGGACGCACAGGGACGCGGCTCCTTGCGGCTGGTGAACCTCGCGCAGGGCAATCCCGCTATTAGCGCTGTAGCAGACGAGGCAGCCGTCACAGGGCTTCTGGCCTATGGAGAAAGTAGTGCACGCGTCCCGGTGGGCAAGGGAACGCCTGTGATTACGATCATTGACGCTCAGGGCAAAAAGCTGCTCTCCACGCCTCCCATTCCTCTACAAAGTGGGAATCTGTTTTATACACTCTTTGTCATTGGGGCTGGGAGCACCCTTGACGCCATCATTGTGAGCTACCCAACCTCGAGCGGGCAGGTGCCCAACATCAGGCAATGGTTACCAATGGTGCCAGGCGGCGACGCCTCGTCGAATAGCACCACGGTCACAGGCGCTGCGCCAGCGGGCGTCCCTGTCACGGGGAGCGCCGCTATGCCTTCCTCTGCTTCGCTCTGGTTCATGGCGCTGGGTATGCTGCTGATGGCAGGTGTCGTGGGCTTCCAATGGTGGCGCGGCAGACAGGTATAACGCACAAAGGAGAAAAACAGTGGTATCCGCAGTGGTATTGATGAACGTTGAACGAGGTGCTGTCAATCAGGTGGCAGAACATCTGATCGACCTGGAGGGGGTTCAGGAGGTCTTCTCGGTGGCAGGTCAGTTCGATCTGGTCGCGCTGCTGCGGGTACCGGACAACCAGGCAATGGCCCATCTGGTAACAGAGAATATCCTGGCCATTCCACGCATCGCACGCACCGAGACCCTCCTTGCGTTCCGCACCTACTCCCGCCAGGACATGGAGGCCATGTTCTCCATCGGTTTTGAAAGCGAGCCACCCGGCTAAAGCGCGGCAAGGCAAACAAAAAGAGGCCCGCCATCGCGGGCCTCTTTTTGTTTCAGGAAGGTACTACCGACGAGATAGGAGTGAATTCACACGCGGATCCGTCGATCGGGCGGAGTGCAACTCGCTAGTTGCGGTCTCACCAGAGCCCTGTCTTGCGGATGAGAAGTTGATGCGGTTGCCTTTATAGGAGATTCCTATGGCTCCGCCCGGGCTGTCCAGAAGAATGCCCCACAGGTATTGAATGCCTGTAGCCCGCAGGAAGCCCACCGACGGTCACACTATCCACATAGCCTAACGGATCAGTGATACCGGCATCCGTGCTGCTTGCATCATTAGAGAGAAGCAATACCGAATAGTTGTCTGAGGAAATTGCCCGTCGGGTCCACCTGAAGGTAACAGGGAAGGGCTGCGTCGCCCCATCCGTAGGTGAGACCAGGGGGACATCCGAGAGGTCGAACCATTCCAGATCAACACGGGCCCCGGCGGTATAACTGCTGATGATCGGGCCTGCCCAACTGGCGAGACGACCTGTGGTGGATGTGGTATTGATATACTCCACCCAGTACTCCTGACCGGAGGGTAGCGTGGGTACGGCAAGGAAAATGAAGCTGCCATCGGCTCCGGTGGTGGAGTTTGCAATGGTAGTGATGGTCTGTGTGCTGGGGTTGTAGCGAACGAGCTGTAACGATAGCCCGGCCACGCCGCTAGACCCCTCCACGAGCCGCCCGCGAATTCCATCCCCGGTCGGAATCGTTGTGGGTGTCGGCGGGTTAGGAACAGCGGTCGGCGTCGGGCCAGGCGTAACCGTACCGGGTCGTCTCATCACGGGCAGGAAGAGCAGCTTGTCCCGGATCTCATAGTTGATCCGAACCTCGCTGATGCAGATGATCCCCTGTTGCCCTCCAGCCGACGGGTTAAAGTTCACCCGATACTGGAGGTAAGTCGAGCTGGGCAGCAGACTCCCATCTGGCCCTCGGATGTGTTGCCCGGGCGCGGTGTAGGCACCACCAATACCACCAACACCCGTCCACTGGGTCCAGCCATTCTGAGCGATATTTTCCTGCGGCGGCTCGGGATACCTTGCATCCGTCCCGAAGCGCGTTTGTAGGGAGAGTACCCCGTCCGCACTAATGTCACCCCACCAGTCGATGTCATACCAGACGGCGGAACGACCCACATCGAAGACAGGTGAAACATAGGTCGCCGTCTTCAATGGCTCCATTGGACCGGCGACTGCCACATCCTGTAATAGAAGCCGTGAGGCGAACGCATCCTTGTTGCCCTCGAAACCGATGAGCGGGTTTGCGTTTCGGTTATCATCCCAACCCACATATAACTCAAAGTCTTTGGGCGGGAGGGTCTCCGCATTATCATCATCATCCGGCAAATCGTACCCGTAGAAGCTGATAGCCGGATTGTTCTGTTGCACATTGGGCGGTGAGAAATCCTCGAAGAGATCGGTGGAGCGCAAGACGATCTGATTCTTGGTGTTATCCTGAACCGTCTGTAACTTGAATTCCTTGTTCTGCATATCCCTGACGGTCAGGGTGCGACTGATATCGAAGCGGTAGACCGGGCGCAGGAAGATATCCTGGTTCACCGCGTCCAGCGAGATCGAGTCCGCCCAGGCACTCCAGAAGTTATCCACTACGAACACATCCGTGCGGCGCTCCTTGGGCTGTTCGACCAAGTTGGTATTCACCTCAAGGATCGCCATATCAACATTGAACTGCTGCGAGGGCTCCCTGGTGTAACTTGGCTCCTCGTTGGGTGCCTGGCAGAAGGGCTTAGCGTCAAAGGTCAACCCCTCGCTGATCTTGAGATCTTGCTCGGCAATTGCCAGTTCGTAGAAGCGTTCCAGCGGTTGCAGAGACTCGTTGTTGATATCGAAGTTGCGGACGATGCGCAGATCTTCCCCGGGTGATTCTGGGGCATTGTTGCTACCAACACCGGGCGGGAACTGCTCATCCCCTCGGCATCCAATCTCCGGCTCAAACAGGAATGGACTATTCGGATCGTTCGGATCGCGGCGCGGCGGCCCTGTTATATCATCGTCCAGGTTGATTTCTGTGATGTAGGCGTAGATCGGGTTTGGATCAAGATCATCGAAGATGTTGGTGGCCCAGATGTCAAGCGTCCCACCCCGATTATCCTCCCATGCGACCAACACCTCACTCGTCTTAAAGCGGACCTCACAGAAGTAGTTGTATTCACGCCCATCAACAAGTGACCAGGTTTGATCGAACTGCTTCGCGACGAAGCTTGCCGGGTTGAATCCTCCCACAGGGTTCGCTGCCTCGCCACCGCTCTGGCTTACCCGCACATGGTCATCCTCGAAACGGTAGGGCGGTAGGTTAGACATCGCGACACCCGGTCGAGCCGGTGGGTATCGGGAGGCATTCGGACGGCCGGGATCAATGATGGGCGAGGGCGGTTTGCCATCGTCTTCACAGTCCGGGGATTCAGCGGTGTCAAAAATCCCATCATCATTATAAATGTCTCGGAGGATGGGCTCAGTGATTGTGTAGTTGAAATCACCACGGGTGTAGTAGATCGCTGACGAATCGCCAGTGATGATGTCCCGCTCATCCTCCCAGACGATGAACACCTTCGGGAGCGGATTCTCCGGGTAGTAGTGGTAATTTCGGAACAAGAGGGTTCCGTTCGAATCGTAATACTCCACCCGTGAGAAGGAGGTAATACAATAGTTGATTGGCGCGTTCGACTCGACGCGCTCCAGACTGAGGTGCGGCTTTCGTTGATCGAAGATACCTGCGTTCGTCACGGGGTCCGGCTGGACATGGGTATTCTCATCCAGGGTGCTGGGATCTTCGTCTTCTGTCTTCAGCCAGGTGGTACCGCTGTCGGTGCTCCACTCGAAGAAGATATCCGCGTTACCGTTCCGGTAGTCCTCCCATGCCACGAATAGGTGCGTGGGGCCTGGTGTGCAGTTCCACAGCCCAGGGTTCGTGGAAGAGGGGGTGCAGATTTCCTCATTGTACGCGCCCGCTGTCACATTTTTCTGATCCGCTGCCGGATCGACGTTGAAATCGTTAATGGGATTGGTGGGGACATCTACCCCCTCCAGGTTCGGGGCCAGCGGCTCCTCCCAGGTAATACCCAGGTCTGTGGAGCGGGCAAAGAAGATATCGTAGTTGCCCAACCGGTTGTCTTCCCAGAAGACGAAGAGCCGACGTCCCACTCGGTCAACGGCAAGTTGCGGGCGAAGCTGGTTTTTCCCATTGCCTTGCGGATCCTGGTTGACACGAACCGCCGTGGACCACGTCTTCCCCTTATCATTAGAGAAAGCGAAGTAGATGTCACGGTCGTTCAGGTCCCCATTACGCGCATCTTCCCAGACAGCGTAGACCACATTGGCCTGGAAGCCCGCCTCGATATCCACATTTTCCTGGTCTGGCGGGTTGTAATACTGGAGCAGGTTGCGGGGATAGCCATCGGGAAGGTTATCTACCTGGACGTGGAAATCAGGGTTATAGAAGGTTTCCGAGTTCCAGGGCTCCTCCTCATCGACCAGCCACGCCCGGTCCTCGGGTTGAGGGAACTTGGGCTCATCGAACCAGCCGGTGCCGTTCTGTAGAACGCCCAACGGGTGTGTCAGGTCGAGGGCACTGGTAAAGCCTGCCTGGAAGTCTTCTGGCGTGGTTTGTTGCCAATAACTGACCGTGGAGACGTCCACGGCCGTGGCACGTATGTTGTTATCTTCTCGGCTCTCAATCACGTTGCCACAGCGATTGTTCGCCGCGTCAAAGGCGGTATCGACCTGCGCCCAGACCGTGACAATCCCCACGTTCCGGAATGCGGCCCAACGGTCGTCATGCTCCGGGTCCATCTCCAGACGCAATGTCAAGGAGCCATTGCCTATCTGGGAGGCTTGCACGGACCAGAAGAAATTCCCCGGCACACAGGCGCGTGGAGCCGTAGGAGGATTGATGTACAGATCAACGAAGAAGTTATTCCCCTCAGGGACCGGGGCGACTCCGATGTTCTGAATCACCACATCGATGGTGACAAGCCGGTTGACTTTTGGTGGGTTGGGATTAATTCGAATGTCGCTAACAATCAAGTCTGGTTGGTCAGCAACATTGGCCTCTCGCTCCTCAACCGATGCCAGTGGCTTGTCGAGAGGAGAAGAGGGGGTGGGCGTGGAGCGCGCAAGGGGCTCATCCGCATAAACCTCTTCGGTAGAAGAGGTTAGAGCGGATAGGAGCACCAACAGCACGCCAATAAGGATGATGGCGAGCAGCGAGCGACGTGTATTCATATGAGGTTACTCTCTACTTCTAGCGACTGAAAAAGAGTCGTCGAGCAAGGCCTACACTAATCATAAGCAAGGCGAGTGCCGAGGCTACCAGCAACAGGTTATTTCCAGACCCTGTATCGGGCAGCCTATCAATAGGACCCGTACCTGGATAAGGCGTCGTGGTTACCAACACACCCGGTGTGGTGGTAATAAAGGTTGCGATAGGGGTCAATGACCGTAAGGTGGCAGTTGTCGTACGGGTGGGCGTTTGAGTCGTCGTCAGCGTGACGGTTGGTGTAGGGGTAACCGTTCCTGTCGCTGAAGGGGTAGGGGTGGTGCTCGGAGTAAGGGTCTCCGTAGGGGTCTGGGTAGGAGTCGGGCTGATGGTAGAGGTGGCGGCTGATGTAACGGTAGGCCGAACACCCGGGGTCGTAGGACTTGCCATCGGCGTGGGTGTTACCACCAGCACGTTGGGAAACAGAACCCGTGCGACATTATCATCCGTGGCAGTCACAAAGCGCTCCTGCCCACCGAGTGTCTCATAGCCATCGACCTTGGCCTGCACCAGTCGGTAGCGCCCGGACCCGAGGGGCAGTGGACGGGGAAAGCAGAAGTAGCCGGCTGAGTTGGTAAAGACAACAGACAACTCGACACCTTCCGGCGTTTGCAGGCTGATTCGCACGTTCGAGATACCGGGTTCCGCTGCATCCTGAATCTGGTTGCGGTTGAGGTCATTAAAGACAAAGCCCTCAATCCCGCAATCCTGGCTCGGCAGTGTAGGGGCCACCGTTGCCGTGTTCGTGGACGTTGCCTGTACCGGAGCCAGCGGGTCGGTGGTCGCGGTGGCACGATCCGTCGAGGTGGTGGCCGTTGGGACTACCGTTCCCTGGAGCGGTGGTGCAGCCACAACCAACGCACTATTGGCAATCCCGAATAGGAGAAATAGTAGGAAACCAATGAGGAGTCCCTGAGGCGTTTTGGGGATGGATTTATAATCGCGCATGCTCAGCGTACCTTATGTGCAAAGGCGTTGGATGGCTGCATTGTAACAGTCGCCCTGAGAGATGTCAATAGAAGTTGACAGGATAACGATACAGAAGTAGTACAAGATTTGTTATCAAACACGGGTAAAAAGGGGCCCGTAGGCCCCTCTATTGGGAGCGGTAGAAGTTGGCGACAAACTGTGTTTCCCCCGATGTACAATCTCCCGACATCACCACGACAATCTCGTTGCTGCCCTGAACGGTCCCTTCCAGGATTCGAATATGCCAGAACCCCTTGAGGTCCTCCCGAGGCTTGCTATCGAGGAACGCTTCATAGAAACCTGCGGCATCGGTGGTGAGGGTCTGCTTGTACCCGGTTTCATTAAATACCTCGACGGTGGTACCTGCACGGGGCGACCCATCGTTGTTGCGAATCGTCCCAGAGATGCCCGAATACTGGCAATTGGGACCCCCCAGTAATTCCGCAAGGACATAGAGCGGAAGTGGGGTGGGAGATGGGGCTGGCGTACTGGTGGGTGCCGGGCGCTCCGTGGGGGCGACGGGCGGGGCGACGGGTGGGGCTGCCACCGGGGGAATCACAGGGACGACAGGTGCAGGGGCCGGGGCGACAGGGGCCGTGCTCGGCCGACTTGTAGGCTGGATGGCTGGTGGTGGCGGCGCTACCGGCGTGGAACTTTGCGCGGCGGTGATGGTGGCCGCGTAATCCGGTGTCGGGGTTGATTCCACCTCCAGGGTCGGCGTTATCTCCGTCGTTTCGGTCACCTCCACCGTCGGGGTTTCCGTCTCGGTGGGGCGCGGCGTGACGGTTGGTGTGGCCGTGTTGGTGGCACGCGGTGTCCAGGTTGGTGGGAGGGTGGTTCCGAGCGTTGGCGTCGGTTCTCCCGCATTCGTTGCTCCATCCCCCAGACCGACGGCATTGAGCGCTGTGGCTCCTGCCGTGGTGGCATTCAGGAGAATCATGATGAACAGCATCACCACGCATAACGCTCCTGAGATGGCAATACCAACATTAAGTTGCTCTTCCGTCATGTCGCGTAAACGGTCAAACATGCTGAAAACTCCCTCTAGCCGTAAACCCCTACATCGATGGCTACTTGATTATAGTCAACTTCTCAGTTGGCTCCTAGATTTGCTGCGTTGCGCTCAGGGAGCCTACTCTGGTAATGTTTGAGTACCGATATACTCTCTCGGTACTCGCCAGTAGCGCCCCTGGATTTGATCGAGCCGCAGGATTGCCTCGCCCGCACGGTCCGCATTGTTGGGGCGCATAGACTCGATAAGCGACGCCGCGTTGGTGCTTGGGTCGCGCAGCAGCCGAATTTGTACCAGCCGCGTGGCCCACCAGTCCCGCTGCGCAAGAGTCGCTCGCTCCTGAAGTTGCTCGCGCACGCTCTGGTCCATACGGACTACCTCCAGAGCATCCCATGCCTCACTCAAGGAGCGCTCGATTTGCTCTCGTCGCTCGGCCCAGGTGGGGAAGTACTTTCCTCCTATGCCCCAGGCGAGCATCCGCTCGTGTTGCACCCAGTTAATATGGTAGAGCAGCAGAGCAGCCTGAACCTCTCTCGGATGCCCCTGCTTCATCTGATCGGTAATCCACGTACGATGCAGCAGCCCCTCGGCGCTCAGGGCATCGCGGAGCACGGCATAGGCCGCCTCGACTCCACCTTGTTCCAGAGCCAGTGCCGCCACCTGGGCCGCCTCGCGCCGTCGCGCCCGCGCTGCCTGCAACTCTGGCGGCTCTTCTGGCAGGTTCTTGGTATCCAGCAAGATGCGCTCGGGAATCGCAAGAATTCCACTGGCGCTTCCCACCTGGGTCGAGTTTTGCCGGGCCCGCTCGGCAAGGGTCCGCGCCCCCACCCGGCGATACTGGGTTGCCAGATTCTGGAGAAGCGTGGCGCGGTACATGGCGGGCAGAGTCGGGCTGTAGTGGGCAATCACGCTGGCCTGCCGCCACTCGGTGACGGCTGCTGCCGAAAGCCCCAGGCTTTCCATATTCTTCCCGATAGCAAGCAGCACCTCGGCGCGCTCGCGATCACTCAGCTCAGGGCTCAGGCGGGTGACATCCGCCGCCGCAAGCAGGCAGGCTGCCGCATCGTCCGGATTGCTCATGGCCTGCGCCTCTGCCAGCTTGATGAGGGCGTCGATGGACGCACGATCCGAGCGCACCGGCCCGAAGAGCCACATGGCCAGCGCCGCGTCCCACTGCTCGCGTCGGAGCGGATCCTGCCACATCTGATCAGCAGGGTAATCTGCCAGGACCAAGAGCGCCAGTTGGGGCGGAATTTGCAAGGGATCAATCACCGACAGGAGGTTTCCCTGAATATCAGGGCGAGCGCGGGGCTGCCTCGTTGGTAGCAGCCAGGCACCACCAGCGGCGGTCACCAGCAGCGCAGCCACCATCGCAATAGCAATCGCCTTCGGCCAGCGACTGCCCGTGGTTGGGGTCGTTGAAACTCTCAGGGTGTCAGCCATCGCTCAATCGTCGCATTGGCGCGTTTCGTCACCAACCATTTCTCCCATGCCTGTTGTTGTAGGGTCTGTAGCATTTCCAGAGAAAGAGGACGAGCCGGGTCCTGCTCAATCATCTCTACAATATGAAGGCCAAAATCCGATTTGATAATCGCAGAGCGCTCGCCAGGTCCAAGCTCCCAGATAGCGGCATCTACCTGTGCGGGAAGAAGGCCGCGCGGCAGCCAGCCCAGGTCGCCTCCCTGCTCCCGTGTGCCGGGGTCAATGGAGTGAGTCGCCACCAGTGCCATAAAGTCACCACCGCTGTTCAACTCGGCCAATACCTGGTTGGCCTCCTCCTCACTTCCCAGAAGGATATGGCGTACATGGGCCTGTGGTTGGGCAACAGGAAAATCGCTCGTGACCTGCTCGCGGAGCGCGCTGGTCAGCAATTGCAATTCTGTGGAGGCCCGATACTCCTCCAAGGTGAGGGTATGGCTGCTCAGCCATTGATCGAATGGCTCACGCCCTCCTGCCAGCTCGATGTCGCGCTCGATCACCTCATCTAGTTGAGAAGCGGTAATCGATACGCTGGAGTCCCTGGCGGCTTGTCGGATCAGCGCCTCGTCAATCATCTCTTCCAGAACATGGAGCGCCGCCTGATCCATCTGAACCTGCCCTGTCTCGCTGGCCGGATCGATTCCCTCCTGAACTGTGAGGTAGGCGTGAACGCGTGCCACCTGGCGCTGCCACTGCTCTCGGGCAATGGGCTCGCCATTGACCTGAGCTACGACCTCCTCGCTGGGTGGGAGGGCCGTTGCCGTGGCGGGGGCGGCTGTGGCGGGTATGCCCTGCACAATCGTGGGCGTGGGCGTTGGAAGAGCGGCGTCGTTGGCATTGCTACAGCCGGGTACCACCATGCTCAGCAAGAGCAATATAAACCGATATCGTGTTGTATTGAGCAAAGCTGCCTCGTCGGAATAACTGTCCTCTTCAATTATAGTGAGAGACAGTATATGTTGCAATAGTTGGTAAAAAATTATTACCATTCTTGGTTACAAATAGGTAAACTTCCCTATGGTGACGGTAAATGGTAATAGGACGAAGGAATTTAGGAAAAAATGCTTCCTCCGAAAGCTATCTGGTCCTGAGCCAATACCCTGCGCTGTTCGTAGAACGACTAGAGTTGTGATACCCTTCCCCCATGAGTCGCGAGCGAGGGCACACACTGGGATGGGTTTTGTTGCTAGGTTTGGTGGCCGGTGGGTGTGCGGGCGCGCTCGGCGGCGGGCTGATGGCGCTCACCATCAAGCGGGGCTATGAGGTTCCTGTGCTGAGTGCCCTGGTTCCAACCCAGACCCCAACCGTTACCATGACGCCCCTCCCGAGTGCCACGGCAACCGCCACCGCCAGCCTCACCCCGACCCTTCCGCCAACTCCAACGCCGACCCCTACCGCCACCCCGCTTCCCGCGCTGGCCGATGTGATCGCGCGAGTGGGGCCATCAGTGGTGACGGTGGCGGTCTCGCTGGAGATCGGAGAAGCGCCGTTAGGTTTTGGCTCCGGCGTGGTGCTCTACGAGCCGGATATCGTAATCACGAACTTCCATGTGGTGGAAGAGGCAGCAGAGATTCGAATCATCACTCAGGGCGAGCAGGAGATTGCAGCAACGCTCGTGGGTGGGGATTTTTTCACGGATATTGCCGTGTTACGGCTGGAGGAGCCCGCTGATTTGCAGCCTCTTCCTCTGGCCGTGGGCGAAGAGGTGCGTGTCGGCGAACCCGTTTTTGCCATCGGCAGCGCCCTGGGCGATTTTCGGAATAGCGTGACGAGTGGAATCATCAGCGGTCTGGAACGATTGCTCTATCTGGAGGAACTCGGGTTCGCCTATGAGGGACTGATCCAGACCGACGCCGCCATCAACC
>JACCSL010000527.1 GCA_013812995.1 Ardenticatenales bacterium
GGGCGCTTGCCCTCGCGGACTTTGACCGTGTCCTGGAGGCGACCCCCGATGACCCGCAACTCCACTACTGGCGCGCTTACGTTTTCTGGCAGCGGCGCGAGTGGGATCGAATGCAGGATGCGGTCGAGCGGTTGGAGGCGCTCAATGGACAATCACCTCTGACCTGGGAGCTACGCGGTCACCTCCTCATCCACGAGAGCGACTTCGCCAGGGCGGAGGCTGCCTACACCCACGCCATAGAGGGGGCGGGTCAGAGCCCCGACCTGCTCTACAATCGTGCCGTGGCCCGACGCCAGCTTGGGCATTACCCGGACGCGAGAGCAGACCTGGAGGCCATTTTGCTCCTAGAGCCGGACAATCCGTGGGCGCGTCTGGAGTTGAGCAACTTTGCCTTTACCCTCGGTGAGTACGAGGAATCGCTGCGCCAGGCCCGCGCGGCCCTGGTGATCGACTCGGACTTTTTCGAGGCACGCATCAGCGAGGCGGCTACATTGATGGCCCTGGGAGAGATCAGCGAGGCCCGGCTCCGCCTGGAGACGATGCGGGAGACGTTCCCGAACGAGTGGTTGGTTGAGCAGTTATATGGTGATGTGCTTTCTGGAGAGGGCGAGACCGAAGAGGCCGCTGCCTGCTATCGGCGGGTACTGGCGCAGGAGCCGGAGAATCATCTCTCCGTACGGCTGCGGCTGGCCGGGGCATTGATGGAACTGGGGCATTACGAGGAGGCGGAGGAGGAGATCGAGCGGCTGCTTCTTCTTGCCCCAGAGGGCGAGGAGGCGTATGCCACACGGGCAGACTTGTACCGCTACACCAATCGCCCCGACGCCATGCGGGCAGATCTGGATCATCTCCTCACTTTGAACCCGGAAAACGCCTGGGCCTTGACCTTTCGCGCGGCCCACTGCCAATGGACGGGTGACATGGCCGGAGCCCTGGCCGATTACAGGGCGGCCCTCGCAGCCGATAGCAGCGAGGCGTGGATCTGGGCCTTTCGCGGCCAATTTCACCTCCGCCTGAAACAGATAGAGGCGGCGCGCAACGATTTTCAGCGCGCGATTACCCTTGATCCCGAGGATCCCTGGATTCGTCGCCAGTGGGCGGCACTGCTTCAGCGAACCGGGCAACAGGAACTCGCCGCCGAGGTGCTGGATTGCCTGATCGAGGATGCGCCCGACGATGGCTTCGCGCGCCTTTTTCGGGCAGAGTTGTATCTCGCGGCAGAGGAATGGGAGAAGGCGTGCGAAGAGCTAAAGACGATTGTTGAGATAGAGCATGAGCTGTCCTGGTTGGCCCACGCCGCCCTGGCCGCTTTTGCCACGGATGAGGCGTGCCAGCAGCATCTCACTCTGGCTGAGACGCTCCGCCCGGAGCCGAGTTTCTGGGGAATGACCCCCGCCACGGTGCTCGGTCAGAGCGCACTCGTCGCCTGGCAGCGCGGAGAGCACGAGAGCGCTGTGCAATTGCTGAGCGCGGCGCTTGAGCAGATGCACCCCGGCGAGATTCTCTGGTGTGCGTTGCATCCGCTCTGTAGTTACCTGAAGGCTTCTCCGCTGCTTGCGCTGCTTCAGGCGCAGGGGCAATTCTCGCTGGAGAAGGGGCAGAGATGAGCGAGCAGCTGGAGGTGAGCCTCTCCCTGGATGCCGTACGTCCCTTGCTAGAAGCAGCAGCAGCGGAACTGGGCCTGCACCTTGATTTTCTGATGCGCCAATGGAATGGTCGCTTTGCAACGTACAACATCGGCGTCCTGCTGGCGGAGGTCGTGGACCCTCGGCGCGGTGTCCATGACCAGCCCCGTGCCTATCGCCTGATTGGGCGACTCAAGGCCAATAGCCGCGCGGGCACCCTACATCTGACAGTGAATTCTCCCACCTCCTGCGATCTAACCCCGACTGAGGCTGATGAGGCGCTGTGGGCCAGCTTTGTTGAGCGCCTTCGCCAGCACCTTGCTGGAGGCAATGCAGCGCCCTGAACGGCTGCCGCCACTGCTGGCCATCGTTGGGCCAACGGCAGTAGGCAAGACCGCGCTCTCCCTGCGGCTCGCGCAGCGCTTCGGCGGCGAGATTGTCTCGGCGGACTCGCGGCAGTTCTATCGCGGCCTGGACATCGGCACCGCCAAGGTCACCGTCGAGGAGCAGGCTGTGATTCCTCATCACCTCGTAGACATCTGTAACCCCGCCGATACCCTGACCCTCGCTGATTTTCAGGAGCGCGCCTATGATGCCATCGCGGCGATCAGCGCGCGGGGCCAACTTCCTCTCCTGGTGGGTGGCACAGGGCTCTACATG